>DATIOB010000615.1:0-29989 GCA_035473605.1 Conexibacter sp. | reverse complement strand
AGGAGCACAAGCTCCGCGTACAGGCCGTGCTGCAGCGGGTGCACGACAACGGCCACACCTACAAGGCCCTCTACGAGGGCTGGTACTGCCCGCGCTGCGCCGACTTCAAGAACGAGAACGAGATCGCCGCGGGCAACACCTGCCCGATCCACCACATCCCCCTGCTTCGTGAGCAGGAGGAGAACTGGTTCTTCAAGCTCTCCGCCTTCCAGGAGCCGCTGGAGCGGCTGTATGCGGAGCAGCCCGACTGGGTCGGCCCGGAGCCGCGCCGCAACGAGGCGCTCTCGTTCATCAGATCGGGCCTGCGCGACGTCTCGCTCTCGCGCGGCAAGTTCACCTGGGGCGTGCCGGTCACGTGGGACCCCGAGCACGTCTTCTACGTCTGGTTCGACGCGCTGCTGAACTACTACACGGCGCTCTCGTTCGCGGTCGAGGGCGAGGACCTGACGGAGACCTTCTGGCCCCCGAACGTCCACCTGATCGGCAAGGACATCCTCAAGTTCCACGCCGTCTACTGGCCGGCGCTGCTGATGGCGGCAGGGATCGAGCTGCCGCGCAAGGAGGTCGTCCACGGCTACCTGCTGCTCGACGGCGAGAAGATGTCGAAGTCGCTCGGCAACGTGCTCGACCCGTTCGACGTGATCGACAGATTCGGCACCGACGCGCTGCGCTTCTACTGCTTCCGCGAGGTCTCCTTCGGGCAGGACGGCTCCGTCTCGACGACCGGCTTCGAGGCGCGCTACGAGAGCGAGCTGGCCAACGGCTACGGCAACCTCGCCAGCCGCACGGTCGCGATGATCAACCGCTATCGCGACGGCGTCGTGCCGGCCGTCCCGACCGACGCCGCGCTGGCGCAGGCGTTCGACGGCCTCTGCGGCACGGTCGCCGCGCAGCTCGACGACGTCGAGCCGAGCCAGGCGCTGGAGGAGATCTGGGTCCGCGTCCGCCGGCTCAACAGATACGTCGAGGAGCGGGCGCCGTGGAAGCTGGCGAAGGATCCTGAGCAGGCGGCGCTGCTCGACGAGACGCTGGCGACGCTGGCCGAGGGGCTGCGCGTCGTGACGGTGCTGCTGCACCCGTTCATCCCGGAGACGGTCGAGAAGCTGCTGACCGCGCTCGACCGCCCGGCGCTCGACTTCGACGGGGCCGAGTTCGCGGCACACGGGTGGGGGACCCCGATCGCCGCGATCGAGCCGCTGTTCCCCAAGACGCAGAGATAGCGGGCGCGCGGCGCGATGATCGACAGCCACACCCACGTCACCTCGTGCAGAGCCCCCGCCGCCGAGCTGATCGCGCAGGCCGAGCAGGCCGGCGTCCGCCGCCTGCTGACGATCGGCACCGAGTCCGACTCCTGCCGCGCGGCGCTGCAGCTGGCCGAGGACTTCCCGCAGGTCTACGTCGGGATCGGCCGCCACCCCAACAGCGCGACCGGCTTCGACGACGCCGACCTGGCTGAGCTGCGCGCGCTCGCCGCGCATCCGAAGTGCCGCGCGATCGGCGAGACCGGCCTCGACTTCTACCGCGACAACGCGCCGCGCGAGGACCAGGAGCGCGCCTTCCGCGCGCAGATCGCGCTCGCGCGCGAGGTCGGCAAGCCGCTCGTGATCCACACGCGCGCCGCCGACGACGACACGCTCGCGCTGCTGGCCGCGGAGGCCGACGGCGTACGCGTGATCCTGCACTGCTTCTCGATGGCCGACAAGGTCGACCTCTGCGTCGAGCGCGGCTACTGGATCTCGTTCGCCGGCAACGTCACCTACCCGGCCAACGCGGACCTGCGCGCCGCGGCGGTGCGGGTGCCGGCCGGCAAGCTGCTGGTCGAGACCGACGCGCCCTACCTCAGCCCGCAGCCGGTGCGCAAGGAGCGCAACGTGCCCGCCAACGTCGCGCTGACGGCGCAGCTCGTCGCGGTCGAGCGGCGGGTGTCGTACTCCGAGCTGGAGGAGCAGGTCGAGGCGAACGCGGCCGAGCTGTTCGGCTGGTCGTGAGCGAGCCGACCGAGCCGACGCAGCCGTCGCTGCGCCGCATGCGGCAGTTCGGCATCCGGCCCAACCGCGAGCTGGGCCAGAACTTCCTGATCGACTCGAACATCCTCGACGTGATCGCGCGCGCCTCGGAGCTGGCGCCGGAGGACGTCGTGCTGGAGATCGGCGGCGGTCTCGGCGTGCTCTCCGAGCATCTCGCGGAGCGCGCGGCCCACGTCCACGTCGTCGAGGTCGACCGCATCCTCGAGGAGCCGCTGCGCGACGCGCTGGACCCGTTCGGCGAGCGCGTCACGCTGCACATGGGCGACGCGATGGCGCTCGACCTGACGGCGCTGGACCCGCAGCCGACGAAGGTCGTCGCCAACCTGCCGTACGGCATCGCGGCCGGCGCGATCCTGCGCACGCTGGAGGAGATCCCGTCCGCGACGCGCTGGGTCGCGATGGTGCAGAAGGAGGTCGGCGAGCGGCTCGCCGCCAAACCCGCGACCGACGCCTACGGGATCCCCTCCGTGATCGCGCAGCTGGCCGCCGACGTGCGCGTCGTGCGCCCCGTCTCGCGGCGCGTCTTCTTCCCCGTCCCGAACGTCGACTCGGTGCTGGTGGGGCTGACGCGCACCGGCCCGGCGGCGCCGAGAGCGCTGCGCCGCTTCGTGCAGGCGGCCTTCGCCCACCGTCGCAAGACGCTCGCAAAGTCGGTCGGGATCGCCGGCGCCGGCTCGCCCGAGCGCGTCCGCGCTGCGCTGGAGGCGCTCGGCCATCCGACCGACGTGCGCGCCGAGCGGCTCTCGCCGGCGCAGCTGCGCGAGCTGTGGGAGAGGGTTCGGGCGCAGGAGGGCGCGTCGTGAGCGAGCCGACGCTGCGGGCGCTCGCGCCGGGCAAGACCAACCTCGGCCTCTTCCTCGGCCCGACCCGGTCCGACGGGCTGCACGAGCTGGTCACGCTGATCGAGCCGCTGTCGCTCGCCGACGAGCTGACGCTGGAGGAGCTGCCCGGCGGCGCGCTGAGCGCCGCTGCGCCCGGGCTCGACGACGCCGCCTGCGCCGGCGGCGCCGACGAGGTCGTCTGCGTCGGCGTCGAGGGGCCGAACCTCGCCGCGACCGCGCTGGAGCGCTACCGCGCCGCGAGCGGCTGGGACGGCCCGCCGCGGCGTCTGACGATCGTCAAGCGCGTGCCGGTTGCCGCCGGGATGGGCGGCGGCTCGGGCGACGCCGCGGCCGCGCTGCGGCTGGCGGCGCACGCCGCCGGCAGGCCCGACGACCCGCTGATCGCCCAGCTCGCGCCGCAGCTCGGCGCCGACGTCCCGAGCCAGGTCTCGCCCGCCCCGGTGCTCGTCCACGGCGCCGGCGAGCGCGTCGAGCAGGTGCTGCCGCCGCCGTCCCACTGGCTGCTGGTGCTGCCCTCGCGCGAGCGCCTGGCGACGCCGGAGGTCTTCCGCGAGGCCGACCGGCTGGGGATCGGGCGCACGGCGCAGGAGCTGCTGGAGCTGCGCGAGCGGCTGCGGGGCGCGCTCGACGCCGCGCCGGTGGACGCATCCGCTGCGGCGCGCACCCTGCTGCCGGAGCTGCTCGTCAACGACCTGGAGCCGGCCGCGCGCTCGCTCTGCCCTGCGATCGCGCCGGCGCTGGAGGCCGCGCGCGACGCCGGCGCCGACCATGCCTTCGTCAGCGGATCGGGTCCGACCGTGATCGGCCTGTTCTGGGGCGAGGAGGGCGAACGAGCCGCGCGGACGGGCGCGGAGCGGCTGCGCGAGCGCTTCCCGGGGGCCGTCGCGGCGCGTCCGGTCGCGCCCGACTTCGCGGCCGTCGGCGTCGTGCGCGACAATGGTGCGGCTCATGAGCAATGACGCGATCGTCCAGCTCGTCGCGATCGGCGCGGGCGTCATCGGCCTGTTCGCCTTCGTGGCGCTCGTCACCGTGCCCGTCGCCTCGGCCTACGAACGGGTCTGGGAGCGGCTCGCCGCGGGGCTGCTGTCGCTGTGGGTCCTGGCCGCGCTGATGGGCGTCGGTGCGCTCGTCGGGGCCGCGGTCATCTACTACTGGCCGCGCCTCTTCTAGCGTCTGCGGCGGCCCTTCGCCAGGTCCGCCGCGGCAGTCGCGCTCGCCGTTCCTTCGCCCGCTCGTACAATTGGGTGCATGTCCTCGCAGGCCCGCGGTCAGACCTCAGCTCCCGACCTCCACGCGCTCGAGGCGATCACCGACGCGATCGCGGCCGGCGCCGGCCTGCCCGAGATCATCCGCGCGGCCTCGCGCGCGCTCGACGCGAGCCTCGTCCTGATCGACCGCACGAGCGTCGTGCTGGCCGTCGCGGCGCGCTCCCCGGCCGAGGAGCGGGCGCTGCTGCGCGACGCCGAGGGGGTCGAGCGGATCGAGCTGCGCGTCGCCGACACGGTCGTCGGCCAGCTGCGCCTGCGCGGCCGCGACGCCGAGGGGATCGGCGCCAACAGCTCGATGCAGCGGCTCGTGACGACGCTGGTCGCCTCCGAGGTCGAGCGCGTGCGCGGGCCCGAGCGCGCCTCCGAGGAGGCCGCCGCCGCCTTCGTCCACGCCGTCCTGGCACGGGAGATCGCCGACCGCGACGACTTGGTCGCGCGCGGCAAGGAGCTGGGGATCGCGCTCGACCGCGGCGGCAGCGTCGTCGTCGTGCGCGCCCATCCGCGCACGCCGACCGACGACGACTGGCGCTCGCGCCTGCTGGCGCTGGCCGAGCGCGGCGCCCGCTCGATCGCGCCGGGCGCGATCGCGGCGCCGACGAGCGGGGGCGACGGTGACGAGGTCGTCGTGCTGGTCGCCGACGGCGACGGCGACGCCGGCCGCCGTGTCAGCGCGACGGTGCTGCGGGAGCTGGAGGCCAACCTCAGCGGCTTCGCCTTCGCGGTCGGTCGCAGCCGCGTCGCGCGCGACCCGGTCGACCTGCACCGCGCCGGCAACGAGGCGCTGCTGGCCGCCAACGTCGTCGAGGGCGACCCCGACGAGGCGCTGCTGGCCTACGACGACACCGGCACCTACCAGCTGCTGCTGCCGCACATGAGCGACCCGGCTGAGCTGCGCCGCTTCTATGACGAGACCGTCTCGAAGATCGTCGCCTACGACGAGCAGTACGAGACCTCCGACCTCGTCGGCACGCTGGAGACCTTTCTCGAGTGCGACGGCAACGTCAACGCGACCGCCGCCAGGCTGATCACCCACCGCCACACGGTCCGCTACCGCTTCGAGCGCGTGCGCGAGATCACCGGCCTCGACGTCGCCTCGACGGACGGGCGCGAGAAGCTCTCGTTCGGCCTCAAGGCGATGCGCGTGCTCGGGATCGCCGCGCCGCGCGGTCCGGCGACCGAGCGCGGCTCCGAGGGCGGGCGTGTGCGGCGCGAATCGCCCGACCGCTCCAGTCGCTGATCGGCCGCGCGCTGTCCTCGCGCTGACATCGCCGAGGCGCCGATCCGTCACCGCCGATCGGCGGTGACAGGTCCGCGCGCGCGTTTGCCGCAGCCACCGTTTTGTGTCACATCGATCAGTGTTGTTTTCGCGGCGCTCTGACGCTCGTCCTATGCCTAGGATGCTTATTGTGGAAGCGGGAACAAGCGGCGGCGGGGGCCTGCCGGACGGGAAGGCCGGCGCGGAGCTCTCCGTCTCACATCTGATCGATCGGCGCGGGCGCTGCCGGCTGGCCTACGAGCCGGTCGCCGACCTCGCGCGCGGGGTCATCTGCGGCTTCGAGGCGATGGCGCGCTTCCCCGAGGCGATGAGCCGCGACCATTGGCGCGAGGAGGCGCTCAGGCGCGGCCTGGAGCCCGATCTCGACGTCTTCGTCGTCGGCTCGGTGCTGGCGGCGCGCGAGAGCCTTCCCGACGACTGCTTCCTGTCGTTCAACATCGATCCGCAGACGCTCGTGCGCGGCCCGGTGCAGCAGGCGCTCGACGCGGCCGGCCGGCTCGACCGGCTCGTCGTCGAGCTCTCCTCGCTGGCGTCGCAGGTGCAGGAGGACGATCTCGTCGGCGCCGTCGCGCTGCTGCGGCAGGCCGGCGCGACGATCGCCGTCGACGAGGTCGGCAGCGGTACTGCGACGCTGCGCCAGATCGCGATAGTGCGGCCGGAGTTCGTCAAGCTCGACGCCGCGCTCGTCAGCGGCCTCCACCGCGACGACGCCAAGCGCGTGATCGTCGCCACGATCGGTCACCTCGCCAGCGAGCTCGACGCCTGGATCGTCGCGCAGGGGGTCTCGCAGGTCGAGGAGCTGGACGCGCTGATCCAGCTGCGGGCGCCGCTCGCGCAGGGCCCGCTGATCGGCGTCAGCACGAAGACGCTGACGCGGGTCGGCTTCGCGCTCAGCGCCTATGTGAGGGACCGGGGAGCGGCCGCGACCGAGCCGAGCGGCATCATCGCGCTGGTCGAGCGCCCGCCGGCGCTGGAGCGCGACAGCAGCCGTGAGGAGCGCGCGCAGGTCTTCGCCGACGACAGCTCGCTGCTGCATCTGCCGCTCGTCGACGCGCGCCGGCGCCCGGTCGCGATCCTCGCGCGCGCCAGTGCCGAGCGCGGCGAGGATCCCGTCGAGGACGTGCTCGTCGTGTCGCGTTCGGCACGCATCCCCGAGCTGGCGCGGCGCGCGATGCTGCGTCCCCCGGCGACCCGCTTCCATCCCGCCGTCTGCTGCGACGTGCAGGGGAGATACATCGGGATCGTGCGCGTCGAGCGGCTCGTCGCGGCGCTTGCGCTGGCGCGCGAGGCGCGGCCGGTCGCGACCGCCTGAGCGGTCGCATGGAGGGGACGCGAGCGCGCCGCCGGCCGGTGCGGCGCCGCGGCCCCTGCCGCGCCGCGCGCCGCGCTACTCCACTTCCTGGATCTGCGAACGCACTTCGTCGATCACGGCGTCGGGCACGTGCTCCATGCCGTGATCGTCGTGCGCGTGCTGCGCGACCTGGGCGAGGATCGCCTCCTCGCTCTCACCGCGGAACCGGGCTGTGCAGTCCGGCACCACGGCCCCGCAGAAGAACTCCTTCATACGCCTCCTCTCGCATCGGCGACTGAGGCGCCGATCCTACGTGGCGGCGGCAGCGGCCGCGCGGGTTCCCGCCACCGGGACGGGGCCGTGCCGGCGACGGCGACTGGGGGGCCGGGACTCGAACCCGGATAGCCGGCTCCAAAGGCCGGAGTCTTGCCATTAGACGACCCCCCAACGGGTCCGGGCGATTCTATTCGTCCACGCCCCGCGGCCGCTCAGGAGGCGGTCCGCCGCCCGACGTGGCTACGATGCGTGGCGTGACCGCTCCGGTCGTCGTCATCCTCGCGGCTGGGCAGGGAACGCGAATGCGCTCCACCACGCCCAAGCTGCTGCATCCGCTCTGCGGAAGACCACTGCTCACCTGGACCGTCGCCGCGGCACGTGCCGCCGGTGCGGCGAAGGTCGTCGTCGTCGGCGGCCCGGATCGCGCGCTCGCGCCCGGTCTGCCCGACGACGTCGTGCTGGCGGTGCAGCAGGAGGCGCGCGGCACGGCCGACGCCGTCCAGGCGGCGGCGGCCGAGATCGACCGCGACGCACCGGTGATCGTGCTCAACGGCGACGTGCCGCTGGTCACGGGCGAGTCGCTGCACCAGCTCGCGGTCGCCCACTCCGAGCAGGGCGCCGCGGCGACGATGCTGACGATGGTGCTGCCGGACCCGTCCGGCTACGGCCGCGTCGTGCGCGGCGTCGACGGCGCCGTCGAGCGCGTCGTCGAGACGAAGAAGCCCGGCGACGCGACTCCGGCCGAGCTGGAGATCCGCGAGGTCAACGGCGGCGTCTACGCGTTCGCCGGCGGCCAGCTGCTCGACGCGCTCGCGGAGGTCCGCTCCGACAACGCCCAAGGCGAGCTGTACCTGCCCGACGTGCTGCCGATCCTGCGCAGCAGAGGCGAGGCCGTGCGCGCGCACCTCGTCGACGACCCCGCGCTCGCGCTCGGCGTCAACGACCGCGGCGACCTCGCGAAGGTGCGCGCGGAGGCGCAGCGGCGGATCCTCGTCGCGCACATGACGGCCGGCGTGACGATCGTCGACCCCGGCTCGACCGTGATCGACGACGGCGTCGAGATCGGGGCCGACACGGTGATCGCGCCGTTCACGTCGCTGCACGGCGCCACCCGCGTCGGCGGCGGCTGCCAGGTCGGTCCGCACAGCACGCTGCTCGACGCCGTGCTGGGCGACGGCGTCGCGGTGCCGCACTCCTACCTGACCTCGTGCACCGTCGAGGACGGCGCCAGCGTCGGGCCGTTCGCCTACCTGCGCCCCGGCGCGGTGCTGCGCGAGGGGGCGAAGGTCGGCACCTTCGTCGAGGTCAAGAACTCCGACGTCGGCGCGGGCACCAAGGTGCCGCACCTGTCGTACATCGGCGACGCCGACATCGGACCGGGCTCCAACCTCGGAGCCGGCACGATCACGGCCAACTACGACGGCGCCAGAAAGCACCGCACCACGATCGGTGCGCGTGTCAAGGGCGGCGTCGACACGGCCTTCGTCGCCCCGGTGACGGTCGGCGACGACGCCTGGACGGCGGCGGGATCGGTGATCACGGAGGACGTGCCGGACGGCGCGCTCGGGGTGGCCCGGTCGCGTCAGCGGAATGTCGAGCGGTACAGCGAGCGCAAGAAGGAGATCGAGGACCAGTGGCCTCTCAAGTCGTGACCCCCGCAGCGTCGGCGGCAGCGCGTAGACTCGGCGCTCACATGTCGGCCGGTCCGCAGGAGCACCCCAACAGCCACCTCGAGATCGGCTACGGCAAGCAGCTGATGCTGTTCAGCGGCCGTGCCCACCAGCAGCTCGGCATGGACATCGCGGCCAAGCTGGGCGTCGAGCTCGGCGGCGTGCACCTCAGAACCTTCACCAACGGCGAGGTCTACTGCCGCTACGAGGAGTCGATCCGCGGCGCGGACGTCTTCATCGTGCAGCCGATCTCCGGCAATCCGCTGACCGGGGTCACGCCCAACGACGCGCTGATGGAGCTGCTGGAGATGGTCGACGCGGCCGTCGGCGGCTCGGCGCACCGCGTCGTCGCCGTCTGCCCCTGGTACGGCTACTCGCGCCAGGACAAGAAGTCGGCGCCGCGCGAGCCGATCTCGGCCCGCCTCGTCGCGCGCATGCTGGAGACCGCGGGGATCGACCGGATCCTCACGATGGACCTCCACTCCGGCCAGATCCAGGGCTTCTTCCAGAAGCCGTGCGACCACATGACGGCGATGTGGATGCTGACCAGATACTTCGCCGACCAGAGCCTCGAGGACCTCGTCGTCGTCTCGCCGGACGCCGGCCGCGTGAAGCTGAACAAGAAGTTCGCCGCCACGATCGGCGCCGAGCTGGCGATCCTCAACAAGGAGCGCCCGGCCCAGCAGGTCGCCGAGATCGGCTACGTGATCGGTGACGTGAAGGGCAAGACGGCGGTGATCGTCGACGACATCATCGACACGGCCGGCACGCTCAAGGCGGCCGCGCAGACGGTCCGCGACGCCGGCGCCACGCGCGTGCTGGCGGCGGCGACCCACGGCGTCTTCTCCGGCAACGCGTGGGAGAACCTCGCCGCGGCGGCCTTCGACGAGATCGTCGTGACCGACACGATCCCTTTGCCCGCGGGGGCGCCGGACAACATCACGGTGCTGCCGTGCGCCGACCTGCTGACCAGCTCGATCCGCCAGATCTTCACGGACGGCTCGGTCAGCGAGGTCTTCCGCGGCGAGAACCAGCTGTTCTGAGCGGGCGCCGGCCCCGCCGCGCATGGCCCGCGACGCCCACCACCTGATGACGCTGCTCGGCCTCTCCGAGGACGAGCTGTGCGCGGCGTTGGCGGTCGATCCGCTGACGCTGCTCTCCGGCCAGCTCGACCACCGGCCGGAGCTGCCGATCCTGCTCGACCTGCTGGCCGAGGCCGAGGAGCGCGCCGGGGCGCCGGTGCTGCGCCGCTGGGTGCGCGCGACCGGGCCGGCGGGGCGACCGCTCGACGCGCTGCTGGCGCGCGACTTCGGCCGTTTCGAGGATCAGCTGGCGTCGCTGGCCGAGCGCGGCTTCGTGCTGCGCTCGAGCGGGTGACGGCGCGGCCCGCGGGCCGCGCCCGTCGCGCTACGCCTTGTCCGGCGCCTTCTCGCCGGGCCACACGCCGAAGACGTGCTCCCAGCCTCTCGCGCCGGCACGGTCGACCGCGGCCTTCGTGACCGAGAAGGTCACGCCCTGGAGCGCCGCGGCGATCAGCACTCTGGGCCAGCTGGCCAGCTCCGTCTTGGCCTCCGGCGGCTCCTCCTCGTCGATCTTGCTCCACACGACGGTGAAGATCCGTCGCGCCAGCAGGCCGGCGACGATGCCGGCGACTATGCCGAACGGCTTGTAGATCAGCTTCATGGGCTCAGGCTACCCGTCGACAGGCCGATTATCCTGTGTGGAAGGAACTCCCCAAGGACGGTGCGTCATGAGCGACGAACGGCGAGACGACGGTGCGGCTGACGAGCTGCTCCGCAGGGCGCTGCTCGACGCCTCCGACGCGGCGGCGGTCTCGCTCGCGGTGGGCGATCTCCCGGTCAGCGAGGTCGTGACGGTCGTCTTCCACGGCCGCCGTGACCTCGGCACGATCCAGACGTACGTCGCGCGCGGCCGCCACGGGGCCGGCACGACGCTCTCCGCGCACGACCTGATGCGCGTGCCGTGCGACCTCGACCTCGGCGACGCGGAGGACCGCGAGCAGGCGGAGGAGCTGTACCTGGAGCAGGCGCGTGCGCTGCGCGAGGCGCTCGTCGGCGCCGACACGGTGCTCGACGTCTGGCGCGAGCCGCTGCAGGAGCTGGCCGGCGGCGCCGTCGCGGTCGAGCGCTCGGTCCAGCTGCGCGTGCCGCTGCCGGCCCACCGGCTGCTGCCGGTCGCGCTGGTGGCGCCGGAGCGCCAGCTGGTCGTCGCCCCGGTCTGCGGCGCACGGGCGCTGTCGGAGGGGCGGCCGCCGATCGGGATCGCCTGCGCCCAGCAGGACCTCGCGCGGATCTACCCGCTGCCCGACGACCCCGAGCGCGCGCTCCGCGACTTCCTCGACTTCGCCGCCGACCACGCGCGCGACCTCGCCGTGCGGCTGGAGCACCAGGAGACGTCCGTCGCCCGCTTCCTCGAGATCAGCGGCGAGGAGCCGCCGACGCTCCACTGAGGCGCTTGGACGCTATTTGCTGAAACAGCTTCTAGGGGCAGCTGCTCTCGCGGTCGATCGGTCTGCTGAGGTCGAGCAGCTCGACCTCGATCCCGCTGAAGACGTCGCCGCTGCGGTGGACGCGCGCGCACTGCACGACCGTCAGGCGGGTCGGCGTCGTCCACACCACGCGCGCGGTGCCGTCGGCGCCGAACGGCGAGAAGTTGGTCGAGAGGTCCAGGCGCGCGACCTTCACGTCGCCGCTCGATCTCAGCGCGGCGGCGTTGGCCGCCGCAGAGGCGCGGCAGCCGGCGTCCCCGGCGCAGCCGTCGATCGACGCCGCGAGCGCGCCGGCGTCGCCGCTGGCCTGCGCCTTCAGCGCGGTCTCGATCGCGGCGCGCTCGGCCGAGTTGGCGTTCAGCACGCGCGCGAGGCCGGCGCTCGCCAGCAGGAAGAGGACCACCGCGGCGGCGGCGACGAGGTAACGGCGAGGGCGGCCCATCGCGCGTCATCATCTCCGATCGGAGCGGGACCGCGCCAGTGGCAGTCGTCAGGGACTCCGCAGTCGTCGATGTCAGACTTCTGACACCCGCCGGCGGACGCCGCAACTGTCGGGGCCCTTCCGTACTCTCCAGCCGTCGATGCCGCGCCGTCCGTCGTTCTCCGCCTTCGTCCTCGCGCTCGCCCTCTGCGGCGCCGCGCTCGCGCCCGCCGTCGCCTCCGCGGAGGAGGAGACCGGCGCCGCTCCAGCGCCCCCGACCTCGCCGGCCGCGCCGACGACGCCGATGACCGCGCCCTCCAGCGAGGTCACCGTCCCCGCGGGCGCGCCGCTCTACCTGGAGGGCCAGGACGACCGCCTGCTGGTCGACGGCCCGTGGCTGTTCCGCGCCGACCTCGAAGACGTCGGCGTGCCGCAGCGCTTCTACTCGCAGAGCGGTGTCGACGGCTGGAGCGGCACGACCGCGCCGATGGTCTGGAACGTCGGCGGCAGCACGCGCGAGTCGTACGAGGGCTCGATCGGCTGGTACCGCAAGGACTTCCGCCTGCCGGCCAGCAGAACGGCGAGAACCGATCGCTGGATCGTGCGCTTCGAGGCCGTCAACTTCCGCTCGACGATATGGCTCAACGGCCGCAAGCTCGGCGACCACATCGGCGGCTACACGCCGTTCGAGTTCGAGCTGCCGAACCTCAACGCGAAGGGCGTCAACCGCCTCGTCGTGCGCGCCGACAACCGCCGCGCGATACCGGAGGGGATCATCAGCCAGCCGATCCCGGCGACCGGCTGGTGGAACTACGGCGGCCTCCAGCGCGAGGTCTACCTGCGCAAGGTCGACCGCCTCGACCTGACCGACGTGCAGATCTCGCCGAGCCTGCCCAAGGTCGGCGGCAGCGCGACGGTGACCGCCAACGCGACCGTCACCAACCACACGCGCGGCAACCAGCTGGTGACGCTCAGAGGGCGCTTCGGCACGCAGCCGCTGGAGTTCGGCGAGCAGGTGGTCGCCGCCGGCAGATCGGTCACGCTGACGACCAGAGCGATCGTCAGAAAGCCGAAGCTGTGGTCGCCGGCGAGACCGAACCTCTACCGCGTCCGGCTCGTCGCCGGCGCGCAGGGAGCGAACGAGAGAAGAGCGACCGACGTCGCCGGCTACACGCTCGAGACGGGCATCCGCTCGCTCGTCGTCTCCAGCTCCGGTCAGCTGTCGCTCAACGGCCAGACGGTCCGCTTCCGCGGCGTCGCGCTCCACGAGGACACGCTCGCGCGCGGCTCGGCGATGAACAACGCCGACCGCGCGACGCTGATGAGACTGGCGCGCGACTCCGGCTCGACGCTCGTGCGCTCGCACTACCCGCTGCACCCGTCCTTCCAGCAGCTCGCCGACCGCCAGGGGATGCTGCTGTGGTCCGAGATCCCCTCGACCTACCAGCTGTCGGAGGCCGACCTCGGCCGCTCCGAGTTCCGCAAGCTCGCGCTGCAGGAGGTCAGAGAGGACCTGCTCGCCAACCGCAACCACCCGTCGATCGCGGTCTGGTCGGTCGGCAACGAGATGGCCAGCGCGCCCGGCCGCAACCAGGCGTCCTACCTCAGCACGAGCGCCGACCTGATCCGCACGCTGCACCCGACGGCGCTCGTCGGGCTGGCCTTCGCCGGCCACCCGGAGAGCGGCTGCCAGGCGGCCTACGCGCCGATCGACGTGCTCGGTATGAACGACTACTTCGGCTGGTACACCGGCGTCGGCGGCAACATCGCCGACCGCGACGAGCTGATCCCCTTCCTCGACCAGCTGCGCGCCTGCTACCCCAAGCAGGCGATCGCGGTGACCGAGTACGGCGCGGAGGCCAACCGCGACGGCCCGGCCGAGGAGAAGGGCACCTACGAGTTCCAGAGAGAGTTCGTCGACTACCACCTCACCGCGTTCGCGAGCAAGCCGTGGCTGAGCGGCAGCGTCTACTGGGCGCTGCAGGAGTTCCGCATCCGCAACGCCTGGGGCGGCGGCAACCCGTGGCCGGAGCCGCCGATCCACCAGAAGGGCCTCGTGCGGCTCGACTTCACGCGCAAGCCGGCGTACGACGTGCTGCGCACCAGCTACCGCGCGGCGCGTCAGTACGTTCCGCGCGGCAGCGCCAGAAAGTAGGAGCGCGGCGCCGCGAGGTGCCGCCGCGTCCACAATTCCCCGCTCCCGCGCGCGCGGCGCTACGCTGGGTGCATGGGCGAAGAGACGCTCGTCGTCGTCGTGTTCGGCTCGCTGCATCTGCTGGGCCTGGGCTTCGGCATGCTGCTCCTGCTGCCGCTCCTGCGCGAGGAGCAGGTGGCGCCGTGGGCGCCGCCGCAGGAGGACGACGACGGCGGCGGAGGCGGCAACGACCGCATCCTCCCGCAGCCGCCGCGCGGCCCCTCCTCGGGCGGGCTGCCGCTGCCCGACGCCGTCCCGGCGCGCGTCCGCCTGCGCTCCGCGGAGCGGCTCGCCGACCACGCGCCCCCGAGGCAGCGCCGCCCGGCGCACGCGCCCGAGCCGCGCCGCACGCCCGTGCCGCAGCGCGACCGTTCGTAGCCGGCGACGCACGGGACCACGCCGATCGCGGCGATGGTCTACCCTTATTCGCCGCTCATGGCTGCAGAAGAGACCACACTCACCGTCGCTCCCCGCGAGATCGAAGGCTCCCGCTCAACCCGCCGTCTTCGTCGCAGCGGGTTCGTGCCGGGCATCGTCTACGGCGGGGACGCTGACCCCGTCCCGTTCCAGGTCGACGCTCGCGAGCTGCGCAACGCGCTCGCGCACGGCGGCGCCGTCATCCAGCTCACGCTCGATGGCGCGCAGACGCCGGTCGTCCTCAAGGACCACCATCGTCATCCGGTCACCGGGAACATGCTGCACGTCGACCTGCTGCGCGTCGACCTGTCGCAGAGAATCCACGCGACCGTCGTGGTCGAGCTCGTGAACGCCGACGACGCCCCGGGCATCAAGACCGGTGGCGTGCTCGAGCAGGTCACGCGCGAGATCAACATAGAGGCGCTGCCGAACGAGATCCCGGACACGATCGAGCTCGACGTCTCCAACGTCGAGGTCGGCGACACCGTCTACCTCTCGGCGCTCAAGCCGCCGTCGGGCGTCACGCTGCTCGACGACCTCGAGGAGACCGTCCTCGCCTCCGTCCTCGCGCCGAAGCTCTCGGTCGAGAGCGACGACGAGATCGAGACGGAGACCGAGGTCGCCAGCGACAGACCCGCCGCCGAGGGCGACTCCGCGGAGTAGTTCGCGATGCGCCTGGGGCGGTCCGCCGCGGGCGCGTCGCCGGTCGACTGGCTCCTCGTCGGGCTGGGCAATCCCGGCTCGCAGTACGCGGCCACGCGACACAACATCGGCTTCGAGGTCGCCAGCGCGCTCGCCGCGCGCTGGCAGCTTCCCCGCGCGAAGAGAAAGTTCGCCGGTCTCGTCACCGACGGCCGCATAGGCCCTGGGGGCCCGCGCGTCGCGGTCCTGCTGCCGCAGACGTACATGAACGAGTCGGGGCGCTCCGCCGGCCCCGCTCGCGGCGCCTACAGAGTGCCGCTGGAGCGGATCCTCGTGCTGCACGACGAGATCGACCTGCCGTTCGGCGACATCCGCGCCCGCATGGGCGGCGGCCTCGCCGGCCACAACGGCCTCAAGTCGCTCAAGCGCGAGCTCGGCAGCCCCGACTTCGGGCGCGTCCGGATCGGCGTCGACCGGCCGCCGACGACCGACCCCGACCGCGTCGCCGCCTACGTGCTCGGCCGCTTCAGCGAGCCGAAGGGCGACGTGCAGGAGCTGATCGACCGTGCGGCCGACACAGCCGAGCGGATCGTGCTCGGAGAGCTGGATCTCGCGTAGTTGTCCGCTCACCCGCTTAGGAAGTCGTGAGAAACACGACCTAGACTGCTGACAGGCTTCCGGCCGCTCTGCGCGGTCGCTCCGCCTGTCCTCTTCCATGCTTGCTCCGCTTCTCGCATATGCCGCTGACGACGCTGCCACGACGACGCTCGCGCGTGACGGCGGCCGCGCCTTCGTGTCGCAGTCGCTGCGGCCGTTCGTCGTCGCCGCGCTCGCGCAGCAGGACCTCTCGCGGCCGCTGCTCGTCGTCGCCGGCGACGACCGCCAGGCGCGTGACCTGGCCGCCGACCTGCGCACCTGGCTGAGACCGCGCCAGGTCCGCTTCTATCCCTCGCGCGGCGTCGCCTACGAGTCCCACCTCGCGCCGCCGCCGCACCTCGTCGGCCTGCGCGTCGCGGCGCTCGACGCGCTCCTGGCCGAGCGCGCCGCCGACGAGACCGCCCCCGTCGTGGTCGTCTCGGCGGTCGCGCTGTCGGAGAAGGTGCCCGACCCGGCGCTGCGCCCGCACGGCTTCACGCTCACCGTCGGAGAGCTGCTCGACCTCGACGAGACGGCCGAGGATCTCGTCGCCGCCGGCTACGAGCGCGTCGACCAGGTCGAGGATCGCGGCCAGTTCGCGATGCGGGGCGGCCTGCTCGACGTCTACCCGGCGACCGAGGACCGGGCCGTGCGGGTCGACATGTTCGACGTCGAGATCGAATCGCTGCGCTGGTTCTCGACCTTCACGCAGCGCTCGCTCGGCGACGCCGAGAGCATCGAGGTCTCGCCGGCCGCCGAGCTGGCCGCCGAGCACCGCGAGCTGGCCGAGATCGCCGCGCTGGAGGATCCCGACAAGCGCCCTGACATCGCGGAGCTGCTGCCCGTCGGCGACTTCCACGCGATGCTCGACCTCGTCCCGGGCGCGGCCGTGCTGGTCGCCGCCGAGGAGGAGATCGCGCCGGCGCTGACCGACCACTGGTCCGACGTCTGCACCGCCTTCCACGCCGAGGACGCGCACGACCTCTACGTCGCGCCCGACGCGGTCCAGGCGACGCTCGAGCTGCGCGCGAGAATCCGTCTCTCCTCGATCGACGCCGACCAGGCGATCGCGTTCCGCGGCCAGTCGGCCGACGTCGCCGCCCGCGGCGTCAAGGAGGCCGAGCCGGAGCTGGAGAAGCTCGTGCGCGGCGGCTACCGCACCGTCGTCGCGTTCGGTCGCAGAGGCGAGGGCGAGCGGGCCGCCTACAACCTCGGCCGCATGAAGGTCCGCTGGGTCGACGGCGACGCGCCGCGCGGCGCGGACCTCGCCTTCGTCGAGGCGCGCCTGCGCGACGGCTTCGTCGCACCCGGCTTCAGACTCGCGGTGATCCCGGAGCACCGGCTCTTCCACCGCCGACCGGCGCGCTCCGCCGGTCGCGGCTCGGCGGGCAGCCGGCGCGGCGCGCTGCGCTCCTTCACCGACCTGCGCACCGGCGACATCGTCGTGCACGAGGACCACGGCCTCGCGCGCTTCGCCGGCTTCGACACGAAGACGGTCGCGGGCGTCACGCGCGATTACCTGGAGCTGGAGTACGCCGGCAGCGACAAGGTCTTCATGCCGGTCGACCAGTTCGCGAAGATCTCGCGCTACGTCGGCGCCGGCGGCGACCACCCGCCGCTCTCCAAGCTCGGCGGCAGACGCTGGGACACGCTCAAGTCGCGCGCCCGCAGAGCCGCGCAGGAGATGGCCGGCGAGCTGCTCAACCTCTACGCCGAGCGCAAGCGCCGTGAGGGCCACGCCTTCCCGCCCGACACCGACTGGATGCGCGAGTTCGAGGACGCCTGGCCCTACCGCGAGACGCCCGATCAGCGCGAGGCGATCGAGCAGGTCAAGAGCGACATGGAGACGGCCCGCCCGATGGACCGCCTGATCTGCGGCGACGTCGGCTACGGCAAGACGGAGGTCGCGCTGCGCGCCGCCTTCAAGGCCGCCAACGACGGCAGACAGGTGATGGTGCTCGTCCCCACGACGATCCTCGCCCAGCAGCACTACGGCACCTTCTCCGAGCGGCTGAAGGACTATCCCTTCACGATCGAGCACGTATCGCGCTTCCGCCCGGCGGCCGAGCAGAGAGCGGCGATCGCGAGATTCGTCGACGGCACCGTCGACATCCTGATCGGCACCCACCGTGTCCTCTCGCGCGACGTGCGCCCGAAGGACCTCGGCCTGCTGATCGTCGACGAGGAGCAGCGCTTCGGCGTCAAGCAGAAGGAGCTGCTGCGCCAGCTGAAGCTGAAGGTCGACGTGATCGCGATGTCGGCGACGCCGATCCCGCGCACGCTGCAGATGTCGATCGCCGGCATCCGCGACATCTCCGTGATCGAGACGCCGCCCGAGGGCCGCCGGCCGGTCAAGACCTACGTCGGCGAGTACGACGAGCAGCTCGTCAAGGGCGCGATCGAGCGCGAGCTCTCACGCGGCGGCCAGGCTTTCTTCCTGCACAACCGCGTCGAGTCGATCGACGAGACGGCCGAGCGCCTGCGCGCGCTCTGCCCGAACGCGAGATTCGAGGTCGCCCACGGTCAGCTCGACGAGAGAGAGCTGGAGCGGCGGATGCTGCGCTTCCTGCGCGGGGAGGCCGACGTGCTGGTCGCGACCTCGATCATCGAGTCGGGGATCGACATCCCGCAGGCGAACACGCTGATCGTCGAGCGCTCCGACCTCTTCGGCCTCTCGCAGCTCTACCAGATACGCGGCCGCGTCGGTCGTTCGCGCGAGCGCGCCTACGCCTATCTGCTCTACCCGTCGGCGGCGTCGCTGACCGCGGACGCGGCGCAGCGGCTCTCCGCGCTGTCGGACTACACCGAGCTCGGCGCCGGCTTCAAGGTCGCGATGCGCGACCTCGAGATCCGCGGCGCCGGCAACCTGCTCGGCGACGAGCAGTCGGGCCACGTCGCCGCGCTCGGCTTCGAGCTGTACATGCAGATGCTCGACGAGGCCGTCGCCGAGATGAGCGCCGACGGCAGCGGCGAGGAGCTGGCTGAGCCGGTGCGGCTCGACGTCAACGTCGACGCCTACGTGCCGGCCGACTACATCCCGTATGAGCAGGCGAAGATCGACGTCCACCGCCGCATCGCCGGTGCGCGCGAGGTGTCCGAGCTGCACGAGTTGCGCGCCGAGCTGGAGGACCGCTTCGGCGAGCCGCCGGAGCCGCTGCGCAACCTGCTGCTGCTGCAGCAGGCGCGCATCAAGCTCGGCGAGGCCGGGGCGCGCGCGGTCAGCTTCCGAGGCGGTAGGCTCGCCGTGACGCCGATCGAGCTCGACTCGCGCCGTGCCAAGCGGATGCGCGAGGAGATCCCGGAGGCGCTCTACGAGTCGGGCAAGTCGCAGCTGTCCGTACGGGTTCCCGACGACCCGGCCGCGCGCTTCCCGGCGGTCGTGCGAGCTGCCGACGTGCTGCTCGCAGTGACGCGCGAGGCCGCGTGAACGGTGTGAACGTGGTCAAGCGAAGCCTCAATTGCCGTACATCCCAATAATCAGTTGAACTGCCGCACCGAGCAAGGAGACTCTGTACAGTGCCCACGTCTGTGACCAAGCCAATCCGCATCCTGCTGGCGCTTTGCGCCTTTTTTGCGCTCGCCTTCACCGTCGCCGCGTGCGGCGGCGATGACGACAGCGGCAACGAGGTGCCCAGCAACGCCGTCGCTTCAGTTGACGGCGAGGCCGTGAGCAAGGCCGATTATGACCGCTGGGCGGAGATCACCGCCAAGAGCGCCAGCGCCCAGGGCGGCGAGGCCGTCGTCCCTGACCCGCCCACCTACGCCAGATGCATCGCTGCGCTGACGAGACAGGCGGAAGCTGTCAGAGGCCAGAGAGTGCCTGCGGAGAGCGCGCTGAGAGCGCAGTGCAGACAGCTCGACACGCAGATCAGAAGCCAGACGATGGCGCTTCTGATCCAGGCGATCTGGTTTGACAAGGAGGCCGAGGACCTCGGCGTCAGCGTCACCGACAGAGACGTCGAGAGACTGCTCGCGGAGACGAAGAGACAGTCGTTCCCCAGAAGAGGCGACTACGAGAGATTCCTCAGACAGTCCGGCATGACCGAGGAGGACGTTCTCTTCCGCCTGCGGGTCAACGATCTCGGCACGAGAATCTCGGAGAAGATCCAGAGAAGCGCCGGCAACGTCACCGAGGCGCAGATCACGGACTACTACAACAGAAACAGAGAGCAGTTCGCCGTTCCTGAGCGCCGTGACCTCGAGATCGTCCTGACGAGAACCGAGGCGCAGGCCGAAGAGGCCAAGAGAGCGATCGAGGGCGGCACCTCGTGGGCCGCGGCGGCGAGAAGATACTCGACCGACGCGCTCTCCAAGGGCAACGGCGGCAGACTTGCCGGCGTCGCCAGAGGTCAGCAGGACAGAGCGCTCGACACCGCTGCGTTCAACGCCAGAGAAGACGTCATCGTCGGCCCGGTCAGAGGTCAGTTCGGCTGGTACATCGTGCGCGTCACCGGCGTCACGCCGGCGAGACAGAGCTCGCTCGCCGACTCCAGAGAGCAGATCAGAGAGCTGCTCAGACAGCAGAACTCGACGAGAGAGCTGACGGAGTTCGGCAGAGAGTTCCAGAGCCGCTGGAGAAGAGAGACGAACTGCCGCAGAGAGTATGTGATCGCCGATTTCTGCGCGAACGCTCCGAGAACGACGACGCCGACGTCGACCGCGGGCGGCGCTGTCGCCACGTCGACGACGCCGTAGCAGCTCCCGCGCGGACGCGGCAGATCACCACTGGGTAGTCTGCCGCGTCTGTGGATTCAAGCCGACCAGAGATCCAAGCGGCGCTCCTGCGCCTCGACGAGCTGACCCGGCGCCTGCGGCGCGACTGCCCGTGGGACCGCGAGCAGGACGAGCGGACGATCGTCCCGCACACGCTCGAAGAGGCGTATGAGCTGGCCGACGCGGCCAACCGCCGCGACGACGGCAAGCTGCTCGACGAGCTCGGTGACGTGCTCTTCCAGGTCCACTTCCTCGCGCTCCTGCTGGAGGAGCGCGGGGCGGGTGACCTCGCCGCCGTCGCAGAGAACACGCGCCAGAAGCTGATCCGGCGCCACCCGCACATCTTTGCGCCCGACAGCGCCGAGACCGACGCCGCGCTGGCGGTCGCCGCCGAGGCCGTCGAGACCTCCGGCGAGGTGCTCGCCAACTGGGACAAGATCAAGCAGGGCGAGGAGGGCCGCGAGCGCGGCATCTTCGCCGAGGTCCCGGAGAACCTGCCGTCGCTGCTGTACGCGCGCAAGGTCCAGCGGCGCGCGGCCTCCAGCGGCTTCGACTTCCCCGGCGTCGACGGACCGCTGCAATCGGTCCGCGACGAGCTCGACGAGCTGATCGAGGTCGCCGAGGCCGACGGCGAGGCCGCCCGCGACGCCCGCTTCCACGAGCTCGGCGACGTGCTGTTCGCAGCCGTCAACGTCGCGCGCAAGCTGCATGTCGACCCCGAGCTGGCGCTGCGCAGCGCCAGCGGCCGCTTCCGCGGCCGCGTGGAGGGCGCGGCGGCATTCGCCGCGGCCGACGGCCGCGCGTGGGACGAGCTGAGCAGCGACGAGCAGCTCGGCTACTACGTCCGAGCGCGCATGAACGAACCCGAACCAGGAGACCGAGACGCATGAGCCAGATCGAGCACGTTCACGCTCGCCAGATCCTCGACAGCCGCGGCAACCCGACGGTCGAGGTCGAGCTGAGCCTGCGCTCTGGAGCGTGGGGTCGGGCGGCCGTCCCGTCGGGCGCCTCGACGGGCGAGTACGAGGCGACTGAGCTGCGCGACGGCGGCGACGCCTGGCTCGGCAAGGGCGTCACGAAGGCCGTCGCCAACGTCAACGGCGAGATCGCGACCGCCGTGCGCGGCAAGGACGCGACCAACCAGGCCGGCATCGACCGCCTGCTGATCGACCTCGACGGCACCCCCAGCAAGTCGCGCCTCGGCGCCAACGCGACGCTCGCCGTCTCGCTCGCGGCCGCGCACGCGGCGGCGGCGGAGGAACGCCAGCCGCTGTGGCGCTACCTCGGCGGCGACGCGGCGCACATCCTGCCGGTGCCGATGATGAACGTCCTCAACGGCGGCGCCCACGCTGACAACAAGATCGACTTCCAGGAGTTCATGATCGTCCCGTGGGGCGCGTCGTCGTTCTCGGAGGCGCTGCGCTGGGGCGCGGAGATCTACCACCAGCTGAAGAAGAACCTGCACGACCGCGGCCTCTCGACCGCCGTCGGCGACGAGGGCGGCTTCGCGCCCGACCTCGGCTCCAACGAGGAGGCGCTGCAGGTGCTCGTGCGCGGGATCGAGGCGGCCGGCTACACGCCGGGCGACCAGATCGCGATCGCGCTCGACCCGGCGACCAGCGAGATCTACGAGAACGGCCGCTATGTGCTCGAGCACGAGAACCGCAGCCTGACCGCCGAGGAGATGGCCGCCTACTGGGCCGAGATGGCCGGCCGCTACCCGATCGTCTCGATCGAGGACGGCATGGACGAGGGCGACTGGGGCGGCTGGTCGACGCTGACCGATCGTCTCGGTGCCAAGCTCCAGCTCGTCGGCGACGACCTCTTCGTCACCAACACGCAGCGCCTGCGCCGCGGCATCGAGGCCGGCGTCGCCAACTCGATCCTCATCAAGGTCAACCAGATCGGCACGCTGACCGAGACGCTGGACGCGATCAAGCTCGCGCGCGAGAACGGCTACACCGCCGTCATGTCGCACCGCTCCGGCGAGACCGAGGACGTCACGATCGCCGACCTCGCCGTCGCGACCGGCTGCGGCCAGATCAAGACCGGCGCCCCCGCCCGCTCGGACCGCGTCGCGAAGTACAACCAGCTGCTGCGGATCGAAGAGGCGCTCGGCAACGACGCAGTGTTTCCGGGGCGAAGCGCTTTCAAGGGCCAGTGACGCGCCGTTTTCCGGGTGGCGCCGCTGGCTGCGCGCCGCCCGGGCAGGTCGTTGCATCGTCCAGGTGCTGAAGGAATCGGCGGGGAGCGGGCGAACGGGTCTTGGATGCCGCCTGTCGAACCGCCTCGCCGTGACCGCCGTGACCGACCGTCGCGCCCGCCGGCGCAGACTGCCTTCGGCGCCGCCGCGATGCGCGTGCGCTGGGATCGCGTCGGTCGCGTCGCGCTGCTGCTGCTGCTCGTCGGGGTCGTCGCGCTCTACGTGCAGCCGGCGCGCTCGTACGTCTCGACCTGGAGCGACTCGAACGCCAAGCACGAGCAGCTGCGCCAGCTGGAGACGGAGAACGAGGCGCTCAGAGCGCGCGCGAGAGCGCTGAGAGAACCGCGCACCGTCGAGACCGAGGCACGTCGCCTCGGGATGGTGCGACCGGGCGAGCGCCCCTACGTCGTCAGCGGACTTCCCGACGACTGATCGCGCAGCTCGCTCGGTACCCTCGACTGGTGCAGACCGAGACAGCGCTCCACCTGTGGCAGGAAGGCCAGCGCCGCCTGCGCGAGGCCGACCCGTCCGATCGCGGGCAGCTCGAGCGGGCTGCCGACGCCGTCTACGACGAGCTGCGCCGCCGCCTCGGCGGGGCGTTCACGACCGACGATCTCGCACGGCTCTACAGCGAGGGCAGCGACTGGGTGCTCGACGTCGCGATGAGCACCGTGCCGAACAATCCCAACGCATGGGATGCGCAGACCGTCGCGGGGGCCGCCTTCTCTCGCTATGTGCGTGAGGCGGTCGACTGGTCGGGCGGCAAGCGCCGCACGCGACAGGAGCTGGAGCAGCAGCAGAAGCCGCTCGACCGGCCGTAGAAAGGGGCCGATGACGGTGCAACCGGCCCCAGCCAGTTGCACCGCTGCGGTTCTTCTACGCGATCGGCGTCAGCCGATCGCGTCTACTCGTCGTCGTCTTCGCCGACGCGCCGGATCACGATCTGGTCTTCCTCGATCGTGATCTCGATCGGACGGTGACCCGCCCAGTGCTCGGCGTAGACGGGATCGTCCTGCACCGCGGGGTCGAGCCACAGTCCGTAGCCCTCCTCGCCGTGGTCGAACGTTCCCTCGAGCGGTCCGGCAGCCTTGCGGCGACCACGACCACCACGGCGACCACGGCGGCGGGAGGGCTTGTCGCCATCCTCGTCGTCGGTCTCCGCGTCCTGCTTGCGGGCCTTGGCCCGCGCGGCGTCTTCCTTGGCCTTGGCTTCGGCGGCTTCCGCCTCTGCCTTGGCCTTGGCGGCCTGCGCTGCTTCGAGTTCAGCGGCGATCAGCGCGTCGTCCTCCGCGCGGAGGTCGATCTCGTCGTCGAAGTCGGCACCGGTATCGGTGTCGACATCGTCGGCGACGAGGTCGTTCTCACGCTTGAAGGAAGCGATCTGCTGCGTCGTGACTTCGAGCTGGTGCGCGATCCAGGCATCAGTGCGGCCCTGGCGGACCCACTGGCGGATCTGATTGAGCTGGGGACGAAGTGAGCGTCGTGCCATCGCGCGCGGACACTAGCGGAAAGTGCGACCCCGGCGACCCGCCGCTCTCCCAGGAGGAATGCGGGAGGAAATGCCAAGAGCCCTGTACCTGCTCGTTATGCTTGCTTTTTGAGCGACCGGTGTCTCTGGACTTCGCCCTCCCCGGTCGCCGTCCGGCCCACAAGCCAGCAGGGAGGCAGAGAGCGCAATGTTGGTTCTGACGCGCAAGTCAAACCAGAGCATCATGATCGGCGACGAGATAGAGGTCTCGGTGCTCGCGATCATGGGCGAGAAGGTCCGCATCGGCATCCAGGCGCCGCGTGACGTCCCCGTGTTCCGCAAGGAGGTCTACCTCGAGATCCAGCAGGAGAACCTGGCTGCTGGCGAGGGTGCCAGGGAGGAAGTCGACGCGGCGCTGCGCAAGCTGGGAGGCGGTGCCGAGTCCTGACGTGCCCGCTTTCGAGCGGGCACGCGACGGCTTGGCTCAGCCCATCACGACATAGAGCGTGCGGAACATCACGATCGTCACGATGACGGCGGTCGCGATGAGCGTGAGCACGAGCAGCGCGAAGCGGAACGACCCGCGCTTGTGGATCTTCTCCAGCTCTCGCTTGCGTGCGCGCTGCTGCGCGGTGTTCGCAAGCCGTTCGCGCCGGGCGCGATCGACCATCGACTCTTCGTAGAAGGCCTGCTCGAACTGGGCAAGACTCTGACGCATTCTCATGAAGTCCGAAAGCCTACCACTGGTTATGACGCCGCCGTCAGCGGATCTTCGCGGCGCTCAGCACGCGCCCCACAGCCCGCGACCGGCCGCGCGGGCGTCGGCCTGAAGCCGCTCCAGCTCGCCCGCATGGGCGGTGTTGGGGCTGATCGAGAGCGTTCTCGCGGCCCCGTCGCGCACCAGCCGGGCGTTGACGAACAGCTGATCGCCGTCGCGGTAGACGTAGGCCAGCAGGCGGCCGTAGCGGTCGCGCAGCTCGCGGTCGAAGCGCAGCGTCACCTGCGCGCCCGCGCGCACGAGGCGCTTGTTGAGCGCGCTCGCCGCCGGCCCCCAGCACTCGACCGGCGCGTCGGGCTTGACGGTCTCCGGCGTGTCGAGGCCGATGTAGCGCACGCGTTCGCGCTCGTCGCCGACGCGGACGGCGATCGTGTCGCCGTCGACGACGCGCTCGACGCGCGCGGCGGTGCTGCCGCCGGGGCGCAGATCGGGGTCGCCGCCGCCGAGCCAGCCGGGCCATCCGCCGGGCGGCCGCACGTCGCCGAGCACGAGGCCGGCGACCAGCAGCAGGGCGATCCAGGGAAGGGCGCGCGGCCAGGTCATGCGGCCGAGCGTAGCCGCGCGCCGCGCGGGCGCAAGGGCGGGGCGGGGAACTGCGCGAGTGCCGTCACGGCGACGATGCAATCTCGTCGCAGAACGAGTGGACGGCTGCGCGCGACCCGCGTCTCGGCCGCCCACGCGAGTGGGCGGCCGAGTCCGCGGGAAGGGGAGGTCCTAGTGGACTTCCTGCTGCTCGTAGACCCCGATGAAGCGGAGGTAGTTGTCCGCGATCTTCGACGCCGCGTCGGCACGCGCGACATCGCCGGCGAGGAAGCCTCTGAGGCTGTCCCACCAGATCGAGCGACCGATCGCGAAGCCGATGAAGCCGTCGACCGGCGCCGCCTCGCGCAGCCAGTGGTCGACCTTCGCGTCGCTGGCGCCGCGGCCGAGCAGGACGCAGACGACGCCCTCGCGGCCCTCGCCGGCGCGCGACTGCTCGGCGAGCGCCTCGGCGTCCTCCTGGCGGTCGACGCCCTCGATCTTCCAGCTGTCGACCTCGATCCCGTACGCCTGCGTCTCCTCGATCGCGCGGCGCATCAGCTCTGGGCGCAGCTCGGCGTCGTAGCGGTCGGTGTCGCCGCCGACGGAGGCGAGCTGCTCGTCGGTCGCCGGCACCAGCAGCTCGTAGAGGAACTTGCGGTCGTTGGCGTGGAGCCAGTCGGCGAGCCGCTTGAGCTTCTCGTTCTGCCGCGGGTTGACCGCCGTGTCCGGGTCGTCGGGGTTGTAGCGGACGAGGACCTTGGAGAAGGCGGGGTCGAACGTCTCGATGTGGGCGCCGAAGTCGTCGCCGTACTGGAAGTCGAACTCGTTCTGGCCGCTCTTCTCGACCGGCATCGCGAGCTTCAGGCCCTTCGCCTTCGCCTCGGCGGGGATGTCGCCGCCGAACTGCTCGTCGACGAGCACGCCGAGCGTGCTGTTGTCTGCGCCGCGGTCGGCGGCGAGCGCCATCCCCTCGTAGATCAGCTGCTTGGCGTCGGCGATCGTGGCGGTCTCCTCCGGCGTCGGATCACCCTCGATGCCGAACATCTTCTTCTGGAAGGAACCGCGATGATCGAAGGCGAGGATGTAGAGCTTGCCGTCGTAGCCGAGAGCCATGAAACCGTCCTCAGAGTCGGGGGAGAAATTGCGCGAAGTGACGTCCGAGTCTAACCCTGAACCCCGCTTCGACGGCCCCAACTACACGATCGGCATCGAGGAGGAGCTGATGATCCTCGATGCCGGGACGCTCGAGCTGTCGAACGCGATCGAGACGATGCTGGAGGCGACCGGCTCGGCGTGCGTCAAGCCCGAGCTGATGGAGTCGGTGCTGGAGATCGCCACCACGCCGCAGCCCGACACGGCCGCCGCCGGCGCCGAGCTGCGCGCCCTGCGGCGGCAGGTGATCGACGCCGCCGCCGGCAGGGGCCTCGCGATCGGCTCCGCCGGCACGCACCCGTTCGCGATGTGGGAACAGCAGCGGATCGTCGGTCGCGACCGCTACCGCGACCTCGTCAGCGACCTCAAGTTCGTCGCGCGCCAGGAGATCATCTTCGGGCAGCACGTGCACGTCGGCCTCGACGACGCCGACAAGGCGATCCACGTCGCCAACGGCATGCGCATCCACCTGCCGGTGCTGCTGGCGCTGTCGGCCAACTCGCCCTTCTGGCGCGCCGCCGCGACCGGGCTGGCCTCCACGCGCACGCCGATCTTCCGCGCCTTCCCGCGCGTCGGGATCCCGCCGACCTACGACGACTGGGACGACTACGCGGCCAGAATCGGCTTCATGGTCCGCAGCGGGGTGCTCGAGGACTACACCTACCTCTGGTACGACGTGCGCCCGCACCCCAACCTCGGCACGGTCGAGATACGCGTGATGGACAGCCAGACGCGGATCGAGCACACGCTCGGGCTGACGGCGCTGATCCAGGCGATGGTGAAGGAGCTGGCCGAGCACTTCGAGGCCGGCAAGCGGCTGTCGAAGTACCCGCACCAGATGATCGACGAGAACAAGTGGCTGGCGGCGCGCCATGGTCTCGACGGCGAGCTGGTCGACCTGCCGAGCACCGATCGCGTCAGCACGCGCGAGCTGGCGCGCCGCCTGCTCGACCGCCTGCGCGAGCACGCGCAGGATCTCGGCGGCAGCGCCGAGCTGGCCGCCGTCGAGGACCTGCTGCAGCGCGGCAACGGCGCGGCGCGGCAGCGCGTCGTGCACGAGGCCAACCACGACCTGCACGAGGTGATGGCCGAGATCGTCGCCGCGACGGCGGTCTGACGCCGTCTGAGCGCCCCGGAACGCGCTCCGGGGTCTAGACTGGATGCGTGAGCAGCGGCGGCCCTGACCTGTTCGTCATCTGTAAGAGCTGCGGGTCTGAGGTCAGCCCGTACATCACCGAGTGCCCATATTGCGGCAACCGGCTGCGCAAGCGTGCGCCCAAGCTCGACAGAAGCGGTCGTCCGAAGGACAGACCGCGCGCCCAGCGCAAGACGCCGAAGCCATCGCTCGGGCCGCTCAAGCGCGGCGAGATCCCCGGCATCCGCGTCGACGCGCGGCCGTACGCGACCGCGGCGCTCGTGCTCGCCAGCCTCCTGCTGCTGATCTACCTGCGCGCCGACCCGGTCCGCTACATCGACTTCACCGTCTTCGCCGAGCTCGACGGCGGCAACTGGTGGCACGCGCTCACCGCCGTCTTCGCCTACGACAGCAGCGGCTACGCCTTCGTGACGCTGTTCGCGATCGCGATCTTCGGCTGGCTGCTGGAGCGCCGCCACGGCCCGCTCGTCGTCGTCGGCCTGTTCCTGCTCGGCGGCGCCGGCGGTCTCGCCGTCGCCAGCCTCACCGGCCTGACGTGGCCGGCGCTCGGCGGCAACGGCGCCGCGCTGGCGCTGCTGGCGGCGTGGGCGGTGCCCGACCTGATCGAGGCGCGACGCGGTCGCGAGGTCGACGGCGACCTCATGGGCGTCGCCGTCTTCGCCGTCCTGCTGCTGCTGATGCCGCTGGCCGTGCACGAGGCGAACGCGGTCGCGGGCGCGACCGGCCTCGTCGTCGGCCTGCTCGCCGGGCTGCCGCTCGCGCGCCTCTCGCGCCGCTGAGCCGGCGCCGAGCCGGTCGCGGCGCCGCGGTGCGCAGGGGCGCCGAGGGCCGCGCGCGCCGCGCCGCTACGATGGGCGCCGTGGCCGAGCGCGCATACACAGACGCAGAGATCGAGGCGGCCGTCGCCTCGCTGGAGGACGCCGACCAGATGCGTCATGCGCAGGAGCTGGTCGCGCGCGCCGCGCCGCAACTGCAGAAGGTGCTCAACGCCGCGCTCTCCGACGGCGGCTGGTTCGGCGAGATCCACGACCAGGCCGTCCACGCGGCCGCAGGGGAAGAGCAGCTCGCCGAGCGCAAGCTGGCGATCAGCACGCTCGTTGCAGAGGAGACGCGGTTGGGCATGCTCGTCGGCGTGGCGGTGGGCTTCGAGCTCGCGCGCAAACTCGAAGCGGACGACACCTCGAAGGGGGAGTAGATGCAGCTGCGATTCCTCGGTCAATCGGCCTTCTCGCTCAGCGACGGCGACACGACCGTCCTGACCGACCCGTTCCTGACCGGCAACCCGAGAGCGGCCGCGACCGCCGACGAGCTCGACGCGCAGGCGATCCTGCTGACGCACGGCCACGCCGACCACATCGGCGACACCGTTGCGATCGCCAAGCGCACCGGCGCGACCGTCCTCGCCGTCGTCGAGCTGGCGCACGAGATCGGCAGAGAGGGCGTCGAGATCGTCGACCCCAACCTCGGCGGCACGGTCACCTTCGAGTGGGGCTCGGTCAAGCTCGTGCCGGCCTTCCACACGGCCGTCTCTCCGAGCGGGACCCCCCACATCGCCGCCGGCCTCGTGATCGACTTCAAGGGCACGACGATCTACCACCTCGGCGACACCTGCCTCTTCTCCGACCTGGCGCTGCCGGGCCGCGCGCGCAAGATCGACGTCGCGCTGGTGCCGATCGGCGGCCACTACACGATGGACCGCCACGACGCGGTCGAGGCGGTCAAGCTGATCGGCGCCGAGACGGTGATCCCGATCCACTACGACACCTTCCCGCCGATCGAGACCGACGCGCAGGCGTTCAAGGCCGACGTCGAGGCGCAGACCTCGTCGAAGGTGGTCGTGCTCGCGCCGGGCGAGAGCTGGAGCAGCTGATGACCCACGCGATCGTGCTGATCCAGGCGGAGCGCACCTCGCTCGCCGAGCTCGGCGGCCAGCTCGCCGAGATCCCCGGCGTCGCCGAGGCGTACTCGGTGACCGGCGAGTGGGACTTCGCGGCGGTCCTGCGGCTGCGCGAGCAGGACGACCTCGCGCATGTCGTGACCGAGACGCTGTCGCGCCTGCCCGGGATCGTCAAGACGCAGACGATGGTCGCCTTCGAGGTCTACTCCAGACACGACCTCGATGCGCTCTTCAGCGTCGGTGAATAACCGCTAGATCGGGATTGCGGCGGCGCGCAGCGCGTCGCCGAAGGCGTCGGCCTGCAGTGCGTGGGTGTGGCCGGCGAGCGCGGCGCGGCCGGCCGTGCCGAGGCGCTCGCGCAGCGGCGCGTCGTCGAGCAGCCGTGTGAGCGCGTCCGCCAGTGCGGCGGGATCGCCGGCCGGGACGACGAGGCCGGTCTGCCCGTCGCGCACGAGACCGCCGGCGACGGCGCCGACCGCGTCGGTCGCGACGACCGGCGTCGCCTGGTGCAGCGCCTCGTTGCAGACGAGTCCTTGCCGAGGAAGAAACGCACGCGCTCATAGAGGTTTTCGAGCCGCAGCAGCGTGCGGACGCGCTCGTTCAGCGGATATTCGTAGGTGATCACCGTGCC
>DATIOB010000614.1:0-3589 GCA_035473605.1 Conexibacter sp. | reverse complement strand
TCTGCGAATTCGTGAAAACCGCCCCGCGCGGGTGCGAAATCGCTTGTGTGACCGGAGTTTAGGGCATGCGGCGGCGCGCGGCCGCAAGGCTGCGCCCAGCGGGCGGCGCCGTCATCTGCTCGCCGGCAGCAGGTTGACCGCCGGCGGCAGCACCGAGAAGCGCACCGTCGCGATCGGCTCCGGCTGCAGCAGCGTCGCCGTCGGCTGACGGAATCTGAGCATCACGTAGGTGTCGGTCTGAGTCCGCTCGGGCGGTCCGTAGGCGCCCACCGACGGCGCGGTGCCGACCTGCTGCGGCAGTCTCGGCGGGTCGCCGGGGCCGGTCGAGCCGGCGACCGAGACGACGTCGACCTCGCGCAGCTCTCTGCCGGCGTACGGCAGCATGTGCATCGGCCGCCGGTAGTACTGCAGCGCGACCTCGCCGTTGGCCGGCGAGATGACGATCGCGCGGTCCTCGTCGGAGTCGCCGAGCGCGCGTGCGAGCCCCTTCCAGTCGGGCCGCTGGTACTCCTTGTCGACCGCGACGGCGACGACGATCGCGACCGAGAGCAGGCACAGCAGCGTCGCCAGCGCCGCGCCGACGCGCCAGCCGTGGCGCGGCTCGCGCGTCGCGAAGCCGGCCCCGAGCGCCGCCGCCAGCGGCACCAGCGCGGGGATCAGGTTGCGAGCGTTGAGGTAGTCGGCCCCGACGACGGCGCCCGCCAGCGGCAGCGCGAGGCCGCAGAGGCCGATCGCGCCGACCAGCAGCGCCCGTTCGCGCGCGCGCCGCTCGGCATGCCGCAGCAGCAGCCACAGCGCACCCGCTATCAGCGCGGTCCCGAGCACCAGGCTGAGGACGGCCAGCGGGCCGCGGTAGCCGAGCAGGAACTGCTTCGGGATCTGCGCCAGCCGCGTCACGATCGAGGCGCCGGCGATGTCGTACGGGTTGTCGCGCTGCGCCAGCAGCATCGGCAGCAGCGCGAGCGCGACGAGCGCGAGCACGCCGATCGCGGCGAGCACCGCGCGCCGCCGCGGATGTCTCCACAGCAGCCAGACGAGCTGCGGCGCGAGCACGAAGCAGGCGAAATAGTGGCTGCACAGCGCCAGCGCCGACAGCAGCGCCCACCACGCCAGCCAGCGCGGGCGCTCGTCGTCGAGCGCGCGCAGGAACAGCAGCAGCGACGCCGCGCTCAGCAGCGCGACCAGCTCGTAGCTGCGCGCCTCCTGCGAGAACCACACCAGCAGCGGGTTGACGGCGATCAGCGCCGCCGTCGCGATCCCGGCGCGGTCGCCGGCGATCCGCCGGCCGAGCGCGAACGCGACCGGGACCAGCACCAGGCCGGCGATCGCGGAGACGAGCCGCAGACCGAACTCGCTGTCGCCGACGACTCTCGTCGTGAGCCATTCGAGCACGTAGAAGAGCGGCGGATTGCTCTCTCTGTCGGGCAGCGCGCTGAGCATGTCGCCGAACGGCAGCTGCGTCAGCTGCCATGTCGCGGCCTCGTCGAACCAGATGCTCTGCTGCCCCAGCGTCGGGATGCGCAGCAGCGCCGCGAGCAGCACGAGCGCGCCGAGGGCGAGCCACGGCGGGGCGGAGCGCGCGCCCAGGCGCGCTGCGTCGGGGGCGGTCGTGCTCACCAGCGCCCGCTCACGCCGGCGCGTCGCCGTCCGGCAGGTCGATCCGCTCGAAGAGGGCGTCCTGGGGCGTCAGCTGCGCCACCATGCGGTAGCGCGTGCTGAGCATCTCCGTCACCGCGGTGCGGCCGGCGTCGTCCCACGCCTCGGTCAGCAGATAGCGCGGCGCGTGGCGGGTGAGGTCGAGCCCGCGCAGCGCGTTCTCCTCGTAGCCCTCGAGGTCGAGCGACATGAAGTCGATCTCGGGCGCGCCCGCCTCGTCGAGCAGCGCGGAGAGCGTGCGGCCGGGAGCGCTCACGGTCATCTCCGGCTCCAGCCCCAGCCGGAAGGCGCTCTGGACGTAGTCGCGCTCGGCGGCGTCGGAGCCCTTCGAACCGGCGACGACCGTCATCAGCCCGCCGTAGCGCAGGGTGACCTCGGTCCCCTCCAGCTCGGGTGCGACCAGCGCGGCGTGGACGACGCGCGACGCCGGCCGTTCGAGCTGCGCCTCGCGGTGCAGGTGCGGCACCGGCTCGACGAGCAGGCCGCGCCAGCCGCGGCAGCGCTCGAGGTAGTACGTGTTCGACTGGTCGAAGCCGTCGTTGGCGCCGGCCTCGACGAAGTAGCCGCCCTGCAGCTCGCCGAGGTACGGCTCCAGCTTCGCGTCGAGGTCGTTCAGCGCCGGCCGCGACAGGTGCTGCTCGCCGCGCGCCTCCGCTGCGCGCCGGGCGGCGCGTCTGCGGCTCCGCTGACGGCGCATGTAGGCCGGTCCGAGACCGGAGCGCGCGAAGACGCGCGAGCGGCGCAGGATCGAGCCGACCCGCAGCTTCCAGGAGGGGATGTCGTCTTGGTTCTTGACAGCCATTGTCGCACCGTATCGGCTTGCCCGGCACACGGCAGCCGCCGGTGCGCCGTAGCATCACCCGGCGTGAGCGACCCCGCCCCCGTCACCGGCGCGCACGCCGAGTCAGCGGCTCGGCGTCCGGACGCCGACGCGATCGACAGCCCGAAGGCCGGTCGCGCGGCGCTGCGCGGAAGCGTGGTACGCGGCGGCGGCTACGTGCTCGGCGTGCTGTTGAGCCTGATCGCCGCCCCGCTGCTGGTGCGGCACCTCGGCGTGGTCGACTTCGGCCGCTACACGACGGTCGTGTCGCTGGTCGCGCTGATCGCCAGCCTCGTCGACGCCGGCCTGAACGGGATCGCGCTGCGCGAATGGTCGACCACGAGCGGTGCGGAGCGAACGGCGGGAATGCGCAACCTGCTCGGCATCCGGATCGTCTTCACGACGCTCGGCGGCGTCGCGGCGACGCTGTTCGCCGTCGTCGCGGGCTACGACGAGACGCTCGTCACCGGCACGGTCCTCATCTCGACGGGTTTCGTGCTGCAGGCCGTCGCGAGCTTCCTGACGGTGCCGCTGCAGGGAGACCTGCGCTTCGGCTGGATGACGTTGATAGAGCTGGGCCGGCAGTTCGTCACGGTGCCGTTGATCGTCGTGCTGGTCGTCGCCGGCGCGGGGCTGCTGCCGTTCTTCGTCGTGCCGATCCCGGCGGCCCTGGCGGCGCTCGTGGCGACGGCCGTGCTGGTGCGCGGCAAGACGCCGCTGCGTCCCTCCTTCCACGTCAGGCTGTGGTGGCCGCAGCTGAAGGCGACCTTCGTCTACGCGATCGCGATCGCACTCAACGCCGTCTACCTGCGCATCACGATCATCCTGCTCGCGCTCGTCTCGACGCCTGAGCAGACCGGCTACTTCGCGACCTCCTTCCGCGTGATCGAGGTGCTGATCGCGGTGCCGACCTTCGCGATCGGTGCCGCCTTCCCGATTCTCGCCCGCTCCGGCGCGACCGACCGCGATCGCTTCCAGCGCGCGGCTGAGCGGATCCTCGAGCTGGCGCTGACGGCCGGCGTGCTGCTGTCGCTCTCGGTCGTGCTCGTCGCGCCGTTCGCGATCGAGGTGATCGGAGGTGCCGAGGCCGAGCCGGCGACGGAGGTGCTGCAG
>DATIOB010000613.1:0-3154 GCA_035473605.1 Conexibacter sp. | reverse complement strand
GCTCAGGCGGCGCTTGCCGCCGGCTGCCAGCCGATCGCCGGGCCGACGTGCCTCGCGAACGTCTCCAGCAGCCGCGCGTTGTACTCGACGCCGAGCTGGTTGGGGACCGTCAGCAGCAGCGTGTCGGCCTCGCGCACGGCGGCGTCCTGCGCCAGCTCCGCGGCGATCGCGTCGGGCTCGCCGACGTAGCTCTTGCCGAAGCGGGCGACGCCGCCGTCGAGGTAGCCGACCTGGTCCTCGGCCGGGCCGGCCTCGCGGCCGCCGAAGTAGAGGCGGTCCTCGTCGCTGACGATCGGCAGCACGCTGCGGCTGATCGAGACGCGCGGCGTGCGCTGGTGGCCGGCCGCGGCCCAGGCCGCGCGGTAGAGCGCGATCTGCTCCGCCTGCAGCTCGTCGAAGGGGACGCCGGTGTCCTCGGTCAGCAGCGTCGAGGACATCAGGTTCATCCCCTGCGCCGCCGCCCACTCGGCCGTCGCGCGCGTGCCGGCGCCCCACCAGACGCGGTCGCCGAGGCCGGGCGACTGCGGCTGGACCGCGAGCGTGCCGGCGACGCCGCCGCGGCCGTCGTCGGCGTGCACGACGGCGGCGCCGTCGATCGCGGCGCGGAACAGCTCGGCGTGCTGGCGGGCGACGTCGGCGTCGCTCTCACCCTCGCGCGGCACGTAGCCGAACGCCTCAGCGCCGCGCAGCGCCGGCTCCGGTGAGCCGCGGCTGATCCCGAGCTGCAGCCGTCCGCCGCTGATCTGGTCGGCGGCCGCCGCCTCCTCGGCCATGTAGAGCGGGTTCTCGTAGCGCATGTCGATCACGGCGGTGCCGATCTCGATCCGTCTCGTGCGCGCCCCGATCGCCGCCAGCAGCGGGAACGGCGCCGCGAGCTGGCGCGCGAAGTGATGGACGCGCACGTAGGCGCCGTCGAGGCCGATCCGCTCGACCTCCTCGGCCAGCTCGATCGTCTGCACGAGCGCGTCGCGCGCCGTCGGGGTGCGCGAGCCGGGCCCGGGCTGCCAGTGACCGAAGGAGAGGAATCCGATCCGCTTCATGGGGTCGAAGGTAGCGGGCGCGGCGCTACGGCAGCTCGGCGCGCAGCAGCCAGGCGCAGGCGTCGCCGACGGCGGCGCGGTCGAGCACGGGCGGCAGCGGGCGCCGCCGCCCGCCGCGCCGTCGCCGAGGCGGCTAAGGCGCCGTAGGTCCCGAGGACCGCAGGTCTGCTGCCGCTCAGCGGCAGCAATCCTGCGGTGGTGGAAATCGGACGCGCCCGCGCGCCGACCGGCGCGCTCAAGCGAGAGCGCGCACGTGCCGACATCGAGAGCGTGCTCGCGTCCGCGCGCGGCCACGGCCGTCGCCACTTCGAACCGCCTGGGGGTCCCTCCGTGCTCACCGTCCCGTCCCGTCGTGCCCGCGGGCGCGCAACCGCTGCCGCGCTCGCGCTCGGCACGGCCGCCGCCACCGCCTTCGCAGCCGCGCCGGCGGCGACCGCCGCCCCCTCCTCCAGATCCGCGCCCCAGCGGATCTACGTCTGCGTCACGGCCGACTTCGGCACGCTCAACCTCTCCAACAAGACGGCCGCCTGCCCGCGCGGCCAGCGCAAGATGTCGTGGCAAGTCGAGGGTCTGCGCGGCGAGCCCGGGCCGCGCGGCGCCACCGGACCGAGAGGCGCGGCCGGACCGAGAGGCGAGACCGGCCCACAGGGCGCCGGCGGAGCACCCGGCGCACAGGGCCCTGCCGGCAGCCCCGGCCCGGCCGGCACGCCCGGCCCCAGAGGCGAGCAGGGACCGGTCGGCAGCGGCACGCCCGGTCCGCAGGGCGAGCCCGGTCCCGTCGGGCCGCAGGGCCTGGTCGGTCCGGTCGGCCCGATCGGCCCCCAAGGCCCTCAGGGCGATCCCGGCAGAAACGGCGCAGACGGCAGAGCCGGGCCGGCCGGCGCCGACGGCAGAGCAGGCCCGGCCGGCGCCAACGGCAGAACGGGCCCGGCCGGCCCCTCCGGCGGCTTCCCCGCCGACGCCGCCTGGATCAGCGACACCGGCGGCCAGGTCGTCCCGATCACCGGAGCGCTCGTGTTCAGCGGCCAGGAGAACCTCGGCGCCAACGTCAGCCACGCCCCCGGCTCCGGCAGAGTCACGGTCGGCAGCACCGGCCGCTACGTCGTCCGCTTCCACGTCAACCTCGAGAGCAGCACCGCCCCGCTCTCCGAAGTGATGCTGTCGGTCAACAACGCCGGGGTGAACGCCTCCGGGACGCCGATCTTCGGCAACAGAGGCAGCGCCACCGGCGAGGTGATCCTCGACCTCGTCGCGGGCGATTGGCTCGGGATCTTCAACAACTCCAGCGGCGCGCTGACCTTCCCCACCGGCTCGGTCGGCGTCTCGCTCGTGATCCAGCGGATCTCCTAGGACGACGCGAGGAACTCCCCGATCGCCTGCGCGACCCGCTCCGGCGCGGTCGTGTGGGCGACGTGGCCGAGGCCGTCGAGCACGACGACCTCGGCCGCCGGCAGCGCCCGCGCCAGCGCGCGGCAGTTCTCGGCCGCGCGCGGCGGGCTCTCGCTGCCGATCAGCAGCAGCGTCGGCACGGAGATCGCCGCGCAGCTCGCGAGGTGCTGCTCGCCGAGCGCGGCGACGGCGCCGATCTCGTCCGGGACCGTCGCCGCGAGCCGTCTGAAGGCCGGCGTCGGCTTGAGCCGCAGCGTCGCGAGCGGCCCGTCGGCGACGACGAGCCCGGCGGCGTCGAGCAGTCTCATCGAGAGCGGCACGGCATCTTCCGGCGCGCCGTCGAGCACGCACTGGCGCAGGCTCGCGAGCTGCTCGGGCGTGATCGCGCCGGCGATCCCGACGGCCGGCTCGTACAGCAGCAGCGCACCCAGCTCCCCCGCCGCCGCCGTCCGCGCCAGCTCCAGCGCGACCGCGCCGCCGTAGGAGTGGCCGAGCAGCGCGGCCTCCGGGCCGGCGACCGCGAGCACGGCGCGCGCGTCCTCGACCTCGCGCGCGAGCGCGTGCGGAGCGGCGCCGTCGTCGCTGTCGCCGCGCCCGCGGCGATCGACGAGCAGGAACTCGAAGCGGTCGGCGAGCAGCCGCGCGACCGCCTCCCAGCTGCGCCACGAGCCCAGCCCGCCGTGCAGCGCGACGACCGGCGGCCCGCTGCCGAGCCGGCGATAGGC
>DATIOB010000612.1:0-3624 GCA_035473605.1 Conexibacter sp. | reverse complement strand
CTCGGCCGCCGGCTGGTGTTCGCCGCCGACGAGTACTACCTGCTCGCCGGGCGCCCCTTCCCCTCCGCGGAGACCTACGAGGGCTTCCCGATGCACGAGGACGGGGTGGGGATGGGACGCACCTTCGAGGCCGAGCTCCTCGGCCACAAGCGCGGTCAGCAGCCGCTCGAGGAACGGGGCGCGGCGCGGCGGCGGGCTCTTCAGCACCAGGGTGCGCGCCGCGCTGCGCAGCTCCGCCTCGGAAGTCAGCGCATCGACCAGACCCAAGCGCAGTGCCTTGTCGGCGCGCACCGGCTTGCCGGTCAGCATCAGCTCCATGGCGGCGCGCACGCCAGCAATCTGAACGCTGCGCACGGTGCCGCCGAAGCCCGGGTGAATGCCGAGCTGCACCTCGGGGAGCCCGAGCGACAGCCGCTCATCGCCTACCGCCACCCGGTAGCGGCAGGCGAGGGCGAGCTCGAGCCCCCCGCCGAGCGCAAAGCCGTGGATCGCGGCGACGCTCGGGCAGGGGAGCGCCGCGAGACGGTTGAGCACCTGCTGGCCGCGGTGGATGAGCAGGTAGCCGCTGTCGGCATCGGTGATCCCGGTGAACTCGCGGATGTCGGCGCCGGCGACGAAGCCGCTCTTCTTGGCGGAGATCACCACCAGCGCCCGCGGCGGCTCTTTCTCCAGCGCGGCGAGCAGCCCATCGAGCTCGATGAGCACCCCGCCCGAGAGCACGTTGGCCAGCTCGCCGACGCCCCGCGCGTGCAGCGTCAGGAACAGCGTCGCCAGCAGCTCGCGCAGCGCGAGCTGGTCGAGCCCGCTGCCGGCGGCCGGCGCGGCAGGGATGCGCAGCACGCTGCGACGCAGTTCGAGCAGGTCGGGCGGCAGCGTGACGATCCGCAGCGGCTCGCGCGCGCTGGCCGGCGCCGCCGGCTCCGGCTCGGCGCAGACCGACGCCAGCGCCGCGGCCGCCTGCTGCGCGGGTGTCGTGGCGACGATCGCCTCCGGCGCGACGCGGTCGGTGAAGAAGCCGCCGTCGAGCAGCTCCAGCTCGTGGAAGAGGATGCGGCCGATCCAGCCGTCGAACGTCTCCTCGTGCGGGCGCGCGGCGACGTCCTGCCAGCGGACGGTGACGGTCGCCGGGCGCACGACCTCGGCGTGGACGCCGGGCAGGCAGAGGTTGCCCTCCGCGTAGGCGACCTCGCCGCCGCCGGTCGCGACCACCTCCGGGTTGGCCATCGCGAGCGTGTGCTCTCCGTCGGAGGCGACCACCAGGCGCAGGTCGAGACCGGCCATCGGCGCCGCGAGCCCGACGCCGCCGGGCGGCGCGTGCATCGCGCCGAAGAGGCCGCGCACGATCGCGCGCCGCTGCGCGTGGTCGACCTCGTCGAAGTCCAACGGCGCGGCGGTGCGGCGCAGGAAGCAGCCGGGCTGGTCGAGCCCGGCGAGCGTCGTGCGCAGCAGCGAGAGCGAGGCGAGCGAGGAGCTGACGGATGCCATGGGGCGTCATGGTAATTCGCGCCCCCTGTCGATTTCGTCGTGCGCCGTTCGTCTCAGGGGAAACGACGAACTGGAGAGCACGATGCACGCCCGCATGGACAACCCCGCACTCGCCGCGCCCGAGACGATGAAGGCGCTGATGGCGCTGTCGAAGTCAGCCCGCGATCGCGGCCTGCCCGAGCGCACCGCGCTGCTCGTCCACCTGCGCGTCAGCCAGATCAACGGCTGCAGCGTCTGCGTCGACATGCACGCGCGCGAGCTGCGCGGCAGCGGCGAGTCCGACGAGCGCCTCTTCGCCGTCGGCGCCTGGCGCGACGCGCCGTGGTTCGACGACGCGGAGCGCGCGGCGCTGGCGCTCGCCGAGGCGGTCACGCGCATCGCCGACAGCGCCGACCCGGTCGCGGACGCGATCTGGGACGAGGCCGCGCGCTGCTACGACGAGCAGGCGCTCGGCGCGCTGCTGGTCGAGATCGGCGCGATCAACATCTGGAACCGGCTCAACGTCGCCACCCGCCAGGTCGCCGGCGCGTGGACGGCGGCCGCCGCGTGAGCGACGATCCCCGACGGAGCACGACCGAGGAGCGACGATGAGATACATGCTGCTGATCCAGCCGGGCACGGGCCCCACGCCCGGCAGAGGCGACTGGGAGACGCTGCCGGAGGAGGAGAAGCAGGCCGTCTTCGCCGAGTACGAGGCGATCAGCCAGGACCCGCGCATCACCGCGGGCATGCGGCTGCAGTCGCCGGACACGGCGACGACGGTGCGCGTGCAGGATGGCCGCACGCTGACGACCGACGGCCCCTTCGTCGAGCTGAAGGAGGCGATCGGCGGCTGGATGCTGCTCGACGCCGGCGACCTCGACGAGGCGATCGAGATCGCCGGGCGCATCCCCGCCGCGCGCATGGGCGGCGCGGTCGAGATCCGCCCCGTCGTGGAATGAGCGAAGCGCTCGACAGCGCCTTCCGCGACCAGTGGGGCCGCGTGCTCGCGGCCCTGATCGGCTTCCTCGGCGACTTCGACCTCGCCGAGGAGGCCGCGCAGGAGGCGTTCGCGACGGCGGCCGAGCGGTGGCCGCGCGACGGCGTGCCGGACAGCCCCGGCGCGTGGCTGGTGGCGACGGCGCGCAACCGCGCGATCGACCGCATCCGCCGCCGGCGGACGCTGGAGGAGAAGACGCGGCTGCTCGACATGCCCGCGGCGGTGGAGGACGCGATGGACCCGCTCGACGCGACGGCCTTCCCCGACGAGCGGCTGGAGCTGATCTTCACCTGCTGTCATCCGGCGCTCTCGACCGAGGCGCAGGTGGCGCTGACGCTGCGCACGCTCGGCGGCCTCACGACTGACGAGATCGCGCGCGCCTTCCTCGTCCCGGAGGCGACGATGGCGCAGCGGCTCGTGCGCGCGAAGAAGAAGGTGAAGGCGGCCGGGATCCCCTTCCGCGTGCCGGCCGACCACCTGCTGCCCGACCGCCTCGCGGCGGTGCTCGCGGTCCTCTACCTGATCTTCAACCAGGGCTACGCGCTGCCGCCGGCCGACGACGAGCTGACGCCGGAGGCGCTGCGGCTGGCGGCCGCCGTCGCCGAGCTGATGCCCGACGAGCCGGAGGCGCACGGCCTGCTGGCGATGATGCTGCTGCTGGAGGCGCGTCGCCCGGCCCGCTTCCGCGCCGGCGAGCTGGTGCTGCTGGAGCAGCAGGACCGCGCGCTGTGGGACGGCGCGCGGATCGCGGCGGGTCGCGCGGCGCTGCACCGCGCGCTGGCGCTGCGCGGGGGTGGTCCGTACGTCGTGCAGGCGGCGATCGCGTCGCTGCATGCCGACGAGCCGCGCGACTGGGCCGAGATCGCCGCGCTCTACGGCGAGCTGGAGCGGCTGACGGCGTCGCCGGTCGTCGCGCTGAGCCGCGCCGTCGCGGTCGCCGAGGCCGACGGGCCGGCGGCCGGCCTGGCGCTCGCCGACGCGCTCGACGGCCTCGACGGCTACCACTACCTGCACGCCGCGCGCGGTGAGCTGCTGCACCGGCTCGGCCGCGACGACGAGGCGCGAGCGGCGTGGGAGCGGGCGCTGGCGCGCGTCGCCGACGAGGCCGAGCGGCGGTTGATCGAGCGCCGGCTGGCCGAGCTGGGCGAGCGCGCCGCGGG
>DATIOB010000611.1:0-18107 GCA_035473605.1 Conexibacter sp. | reverse complement strand
GTGCCCCGCTCGTCGCGCTGACCGGCCAGGCCGACCTCGAGCGGATGCACAAGGAGTCCCACCAGTACCTCGACATCGTCGACATGATGCGGCCGATCACGAAGTGGAACGCGCGCGTCGCGTCGCCCGAGATCATCCCCGAGGTCGTCCGCAAGGCGTTCAAGGTCGCCGAGTCCGAGAAGCCCGGGGCCACGCACCTCGAGCTGCCCGAGGACGTCATGGCCGCCGACGTCGACGCCGCTCCGCTGCCGCGCCGCCGCCCGATCAAGCCCGAGCCCTCCGCGCGCGAGCTGCTCAAGGCCGCCGACCTGATCCGCAACGCCATCAACCCGGTCGCGCTGGCCGGCAACGGCGTCATCCGCGCGGGCGCCGCCGCCGCGCTGCGCGAGTTCGCGCGCGCGACCGGGATCAAGGTCGCCGAGACCTTCATGGCGAAGGGCGTGCTCGACGCCGAGTCGCCGCTGGCGCTCGGCACGGTCGGCCTGCAGGCGCGCGACTACGCGCTCGCGGGCTTCGAGGAGGCCGACGTCGTGATCGCGATCGGCTACGACCTCGTCGAGCACGCGCCGAAGCACTGGAACCCGCTGCGCGACAAGCAGATCGTCGTGATCGACACGGTGCCGGCGGAGATCGACGCCAACTTCGTGCCCGACGTCGAGCTGATCGGCGACATCTACGGCGCGCTGGCACGGCTCGCCGACGAATGCCGCGACACGCTCCACGCCGGCGGCTCGCCGCGGCTGCGCGAGCTGGTCGGCGGGCACCTGGAGGGCGCCGCGCAGGACGACAGCTTCCCCGCGCATCCGCCGCGCGCGCTGCTGGAGATCCGCAAGGCGCTCGGCCGCGACGACATCCTCATCTCCGACGTCGGCCTGCACAAGCTGTGGATCGGGCGGATGTTCCCCGCGCACGAGCCGAACACGGTGATGATCGCCAACGGCCTCGCGGGCATGGGCTTCGCGGTCCCGAGCGCGATCGGCGCCAAGCTCGTGCACCCGGAGCGCAACGTCGTCACGGTCAGCGGCGACGGCGGCTTCCTGATGAACGCGCAGGAGCTGGAGACGGCGATGCGACTGAGAACGCCGTTCGTCAACGTCGTCTGGGAGAACAGGCAGTACGGCTCGATCGTCTGGAAGCAGGACAAGAAGTTCGGCCGCCACTTCGGCACCGACTTCACCAACCCCGACTTCGTCAAGCTGGCGGAGGCGTTCGGGCTGCCGGCGTGGCGAGCCGAGTCGATCGACGACTTCTCCGCCCGCTTCCGCCACGCGCTGACGCTCGACGTGCCGTCGCTGCTGGTGCTGCCGATCGACTACTCGCCCGACGTCGCCCTCACCGAGCAGCTCGGGACCGAGACCGTCGCGACCTGATGGCGGCCGACTTCGCGCCGCTCGTCGCCGCCGACGTCGACGCGGCGGCCGAGGTCGTCTCCGCCGCGCTGCCGCCGCCGGTCGGCGGGAGCGAGACGCCTGAGGGCCGGCTGGAACGGCAGCGGGGGCGCTTCGCCGGTGCGCTCACGAGCGACCCCGGCGGCCTCTGGATCGCGCGCGAGGAGGGGCGGGCGGTCGGCGTCGCGCTCGCCCTGCGCAGCGACGGCCTCTGGGTGCTCGGGCTGCTCGCCGTCGCCCCACGGGCGCAGAGCGGCGGGATCGGCCGCGGCCTGCTCGAGCGGGCGCTCGCGTACGGCGACGACTGCCGCGGCGCGCTGATCGCCTCCAGCGAGGACCCGCGCGCGCTGCGCCTCTACGCGACCGCCGGCTTCGACCTGCACCCGGGCGTCGCCGCCGACGGCCGGCTGACGCGGGCCGCACTGCCGGCGGGGCTCGACGCGACCGTCGCCCAGGCCGACCCCGGCGACGTCGAGCGGACGGTGGCGATCGACCGCGCGATCCGCGGCGGCGCGCGACCGGCGCATCTCGCCACACTGTTGACCGTGCCCGACACGCATCTCTTCATCGCCGGCGACCGCGGCTATGCGATCGGTCGCCAGGGGCGTCTGATCACGCTCGCGGCGACCGACGAGGCGACCGCGCAGGCGCTGCTGTGGCGAGTGCTCGCCGAGACGCCCGCGGGCGTCGAGGCGGTCGTCGAGCGGATCGGCGACGGCCAGCAGTGGGCGGTCGACGTCGTCGTGCGCGCCGGGCTGCGGCTGCGGCTCGACGGCCCTCTCTTCACGCGCGGAGAGCTCGGCCCGCTGCGGCCGTTCCTCCCGAGCGGGGGATACCTCTAGCTGGTGACGCGCCCACAGGACCGTCTCACGCGACGCCAGCTGCTGGCGCGCGGCGCGGGCGCCGCCGGCGCGGCGCTGCTGCTCGACGCGCTGCCGGCCGCGGCGCAGACGCAGCCCGCCGCCTCGCCCGCCCCGCCGCCGGTCGTGCTCCCAAGCGAGCGCATGCTCAAGGGTGTCTCGCTGATCGGCGACGTCAACCCCTACGACGACGCGCTCGGCGTGCGGCCGTACCTGCTGAGCGGCGCGCGTCCGACCGAGGTCGTCACGCTGTGGGTCGTCTGGCCCGAGCTGCAGCCGCATCGGCCCGATCCGCTGACGCTGGCGCAGTCGTTCGCGCAGCTGAGCGACCCGGCCGGCCCGGCGGCGGCGAAGATCGCGCAGCTCGACGCGCAGATCGCGCGCGCCAACGCCGACGGCCGTCGCACCGGCCTGACGATCTACCAGGGCTTTCCCGACTGGACCCACCCCAGCGTCGGCTGCCTCGACCCGCGCCTCTCGAGAGACGTCGGCGGCCCGGGCTACCCCGGCGCCGGCCGCCACAACGCCGGCGCCCGCATCCCCGACGACCGCTCCGAGGACGGTCCGTGGGCGTGGTTTGTCGCCTGGTGCTGCGCGCGCTGGGCCGACACCGGCGGGGTCAAGACGCCCGGCCCCGGCCGCGGCGGCGCGAGCACCGGGAACCCGCAGGGGGCGCGGCTCGACTGGCTGCAGCCGATGAACGAGCCGAACCTCGCGTGGTGGCCGCAGACCTCCCCGCTCTTCCCCGACGGGACGATCGCCTCGGCGGTCGCCGAGATGATGCGCAGCGCGGCCGCCGTCGCCGCCCGCTACCGCACCGGCGCCACGCCGCAGGGGCCGGAGCTGCTGATGCCGAACACCGCCGACGTCGTGACCGCGGAGAGCAGCTTCGGGACGCCGTGGCGCGACTTCACGCGCGGCCTGCTCGCCCAGCTCGACGGCTGGCAGCCGCCGACGCCGGTCGGCTGGTCCCAGCACAACTACGCCGACGTCAAGTACGGCGTGCAGCGCGAGGGGCCCGGCGCGGGACTGTGGCGGGCCGAGGAGGCGATCGCGCTGCTGCGCGCGGGCGGCTGGCCTGAGCCGGCGCTGTGGCTGACCGAGGGCGGCTACCAGTTCGGCGTCAGAGCGACGGAGATGGAGAACGTCTACCTCGTCGATCCGGCGAAGACGGCCGACCCGCGCTCCGCCGACGTCTTCACCGAGCAGGTGAAGCTCCTGCGCGAGAACTGGGAGGCGATGGAGCGCCTGCCGGTGCGGCTGTGGAGCCAGTACCTCGTCAACGACAAGGACCTGCGCTTCCAGAGCAGCCTGCGCGGGCCGGTGCGGGGCGACGCGAACGGCGTGCTGACGCCGTTCGCGCCGCCCTATCCGGCCTACGACCTCTGGCCCGAGCTGGGCGCGTGAGACCACCGCCTCGCGGCGCATCTCGCGATCCGATCCGCTTCAAAGGCATCCAGCCTGATCTGCGAATCGGATCGCGACCTGCATCCACGATCCGGCGCCCTCACGCGCCCAGCGGCTAGCCGGCCGATCCGCGGGCGATTCTGCGCAGGTCGATCGCCTCGTTGTACGTCTCCTCGCTGACGCCCGCCTCGAGCGCGACCTCACGCAGCGGGCGTCCGGAGGCGGCGGCCTCCTTCACGATCGCGGCCGCCTTGTCGTAGCCGATGAAGGGGTTCAGGGCCGTCGCGACGGCCAGCGTCGACTCCGCCGAGCGCTCGCAGCCGGGCAGGTTGGCCTCGATCCCGTCGACGCACTTCTCGGCGAACAGCTGCGCCGTGTTGGCCAGCAGGCTGATCGACTGCAGCAGGTTGCGCGCGATCAGCGGGATCCGCACGTTCAGCTCGAACTGGCCCTGGAGGCCGCCGACCGTGATCGCGGTGTCGTTGCCGATCACCTGCGCGCTGACCTGCAGCACGACCTCGGGAATCACCGGGTTGACCTTGCCCGGCATGATCGAGGAGCCCTTCTGCAGCTCGGGCAGGTACAGCTCGCCGAAGCCGGCGCGCGGTCCGGAGCCCATCAGCGCCAGATCGCCGGCGATCTTCGTCAGCGAGACGGCGATCACCTTCAGCGCGCCCGACAGCTCGACGAGCGCGTCGCGGTTGCCCTGCGCCTCGAAGGGATCCTCGGGCGGGCTGACCTGCAGGTGGCTCTCCTGCGCGAGCTTGCTGCGCACGCGCGCGGCGAACTCGGGGTGCGTGTTGAGGCCGGTGCCGGTCGCCGTGCCGCCGAGCGGGATCTGCGCGACCTGCGGCAGCGCGTTCTTGACGCGGCGGGAGCCGAGCCGGACCTGCGCGGCGTAACCGGAGAACTCCTGCCCGAGCGTGACCGGGACGGCGTCCATCAGGTGGGTGCGGCCCGACTTGACGACGTCCTGGAAGGCGGCGGACTTCGCCTCGAATGAGGCCTCGAGCTGACGCAGCGCAGGCAGCAGCCGGTTGGTCGCCTCGTCGAGCGCGGCGAGGTGGACGGCAGAGGGGAAGACGTCGTTCGACGACTGGCCCATGTTGACGTGGTCGTTGGCGTGCGCGCCGTCGCCGGCGAGGTTGGCGATCACCTCGTTGGCGTTCATGTTCGACGAGGTGCCGGAGCCGGTCTGGAAGACGTCGACCGGGAACTGGTCGTCGTGCCTGCCGGCCGCGATCGCGTCGCCGGCCGCGGCGATCCGCTCCGCGACGCCGGCGTCGAGCAGTCCCAGCTCGCCGTTGACGCGCGCCGCGGCGCCCTTGATGCGGCCGAGCCAGCGCACGACCGGGACCGGCACGCGCTCACCGGAGACCGGGAAGTTCGCGACCGCCTTCGTCGTCTCGCCGCCCCACAGCTGCTGCTCCTCCTGCACGCCCATGAATCCTCCGTCTCAGGTCTCGATGTCGGAACTGCGTAGAGACCGAAAGCTACTCCCCGCGAGGCCGTCCGCGGTCGCTGGTACTCGCGCCCGTGAAACCAATACGTCAGCCACAGAAGGAGATCAGCTCGCGCGCGAGGCTTAGTGGGCCATCGCGCGATCATCCACAGAAGGAAATCAACTCACGCGCGAGGCCCACTGGGTCGTCGTAGGCCATCAGGAACCCGGTCGCCGACAGCACCCGCAGCTGGCCGTCGGGCAGCAGGTCGAGCGCTTCGCTGGCGGCGCGCAGCGGGTGGGCCGGATCGCGGTCGGCCCACAGCAGCAGCGTCGGGGCGCTGATCGCCGGGTAGGCGTCGAGCAGCTCGCGCTGCGGCTCGCTCGGCCAGGCGCGGGCGAAACGGGCCCAGGCGCGGGCGCGATTGCCGTTGCCGGCGACGTCCATGAAGGCGTGGCGCAGCAGGTCGCGCGCGGCCGGGTTGCGCGTCGCGCTCAGCCGCTCGCCGACCGACGGGCGGAAGACCATGCTCGCGCCGCGGGCCAGCAGGCGATCGAGCCCGGGCACCGCCGCCGCCTTGCTGGCGCTGCGCCACAGCGCCCGCTGCGTGCGCTGCTCGTCGGGCCGGTGCAGCCGGTTGGGCATCAGCACCAGGCGGCGCGGCGTCAGCAGCTCGCCGGTCACGGCGCGCAGCAGCAGCTCGGCGCCCACGTCGTGCCCGCCGACGAGCGGGCGCGGCCCGGCGGTCTCGGCGCAGAAGCCGGCGATCACCTCGGCGAACCAGTCGGGCGTGTACGGATGGCGCGGGCGATCCTCGCTGTCGCCGTGCAGCGGCAGGTCGGGCAGCACGAGCCGGAAGCGGGTCGAGAGCGGTTCGACGACCGGCTCCCATTCGCGGTGCGAGAGACCGAGCGAGTGCAGCAGCACCAGCGGCGGGCCGGTGCCGGTCTCGCGATAGGCGACGCGCGTCCCGTCGCGGTGGTGGTAGAGCCGCAACCTCACCCGCTGCGTCTCCCGGCGGCGATCCCGCGCAAAACCTGTGCACGCACGGCCGCTCGCTCGGCGCGGAAGGCGATCGTCTGCTGCAGCCGCTGGATCAGCTCGGCCTGCGTCCCGCCGGTCGGCCCGGCGCCGCGCTGCGCCGCGCCTATGAGGAAGCCGAGCTGGAAGGCGGCCGCGGGATCGTCATTGCTTCTGGCGCTCAGGCGGTCGGCGACCGCGACGAAGACGATCCCCAGATTCTGCAGCTCGGCGTCGTCCTCGGCCCGGTCGATACAGGTCGAAAGCAGCGTCCCGCCGGGCAATCTGGCGGCCGCGGGCGCCGCCCGCAGCAGGCGTGCGACGTCGTCGGGGCGCGCCTGCGCGCACTCCGCGGGCGGCGGTCCCTCCTCGCCGCAGCCTGCCAAGATGCAGAGCGTGGAGAGTGCCGCCAACATCGCCGTTGGTGCCCGGACGGGTGCCGGTCGTCGCACTGACAGCATCCTGTCAGGTCGCACGCGATGCATCACCTTCGGGACCGGAGGTTGTGCAAAAGCTCCGCATGGCTGTGCACGGGGGGCGAAACGGACACAAATGGATCCATGCCTTTGCAGATGCATGGGATGAACTCTCGTCCATTGGGTCTTTCGACCTCGCAGGCCGCGCGCGAGCTCGGTGTGTCGCTCGGAACCGTGCGTCGCTGGTCGGACATGGGATACCTCCAGTCCTACCGCACGCCGGGTGGGCAACGGCGCTTCAGCGTCGAGCACATCGAGCAGTTCGTGCGTTCGCTGCAACAGAACGGCGTGGCCGCGCGTGAAGAGCGCGACCAGACGTTCCAGCAGCGCGCCGCCGGGTAGAAAGCCAAGTCGGGCAGGGAACATCAGCCGGTCGCGCGAGCCTCGGGAGGGCAGCGGCGCCGGTCAGGGGACGCGATCGCTCCGTCGATCGCGGTCGTCCCGTCGCGGTCAGCCGAAGGCTGAGCCGTGCCGAACGTCCGCGCCCGCAAGCAGCGACCGCTCGCGCCCCGCGCGCTGTCGCGGTAGCTCTGCCCCGCGGGAAAGCCACACCCCCGCGGCATATCTCCAGGGCAGCCCGACGGCTTTCCACCCTGCAAGCTGATCACGTAAGCGATCGAGCCCGCGCAGCGAGCCCGCGATCAGCTTGCAGCAGCGTCGTTGATGCGCCGCTCGAGGTCGAGCTCGCGCCCGAAGTCGGCCGAGTCGGCGTGGCGGTACGTGATGTCGCTGCCGGCCAGCAGTCTCGAGAGGATCTCGACGTATCTGCCGTCGAGCTGCGAGCCGCTGACGCGCCGCAGCTCGGTCAGCGCCTCGAACGAGCTGACCGGGGTGCGGTACGTGTCATGCGCGGTGAGCGTGTCGTAGACCTCGGCGACGGCGATGATCTTCGCCGCCTCGGGGATCTCGTCGGCGCTCAGGCGGTTGGGGTAGCCGCGTCCGTCGAGACGCTCGTGGTGGGCATGGACGATCTCGGCGACCGGGCCGTAGAGGCCGAGGTCGCGCAGCATGTCGGCGCCCAGCTCGGGGTGGCGGCGGATCGCCGTCCAGTCCTCGTCGTTGAGCACGCGGCCGCGCTCGGCGACGCGGTCCGACAGCGCGAAGTGGCCGATGTCGTGCAGCAGTCCCGCCGTGTGCACCAGCTCGCACTGCTCCGCGCTCATGCCGGAGTGCCTCGCGATGTCGCGCGCGAAGGCGGCGACGGCGGCGGCGTGGCGGGCGGCGCGCGGGTCGCGCACGTCGAGCGTGCGCAGCAGGCCGGAGAGGACGCCCCATGACAGCGACGCGTACTGGCGGCTGCGGTGGCGGGCCGTCGCGACGAGGTTGGCCATGTAGCCGAAGGCGACGAGGCTGATGACGGCGAAGAGGCTGCCGGCGACGCCCAGCTCCAGGCACAGCCCGGTCGCGGCGAGCGCGAGCGGCACGTTGATCGCGAGCGAGACGAGCAGCTGCTTGGAGGCGCCGGCGATCGTCGGCAGGAATCTGTCGCCGTCGAGCAGCGTCGCGAGGCGGCCGACGATCAGCAGGTTGAGCACCAGCATCAGGACCGCGGCGAGCGCGAGCGCGAGATAGAAGCCGAGCGAGCCGTCGTCGGCGGGGCGGAGCGCGTCGAACAGCGTGCCGGCGATCAGCATCGGAGCGCCGCCGCCGAAGATGTTGATCGCGGCGCGCTCGATCGGATAGCGCTCGACGAGCCAGCCGATCAACTCTGAGATCGCGACGAGCGCGAAGGCCCAGGCCGGGCCGAAGAAGGCAATCACCACGACGGCGGCCAGAGCGAGGCCGGACATGGTGACGCGCTGCGCGTCGGTGCGGGCGTCGAAGAGATTCGACGCCACCGCACCGAGCGCGAGAACTCCGAAGAGCCAGTCAAGTTCTGCGACGTCAGCGATCGCTGCAGCCCATGCCGCGCACGCAAGCGTGCCGGCGATGGCGATTCCTCTGACGAATCTGGCCCGATCCGGCCACGCGCCTGCGATGCGCATGCCCGGGAAGGTAACGATCCACGCGGATCATTACGAGTTGCTGCAAAAACGGAACTACTTGGTGCGCCAGATCATCGCGACCCTCCTTCACGTTTCGGCGCTACTCACTTCGGCCCCGCACGCCCCCGATGAGTGGCGCCGGCCCGCTGCGTTGCCCTAGGGACGATAGAGGACGAATGGAGCTTTTGCAGCATTTGGGCGCCAAAACTTGTGCAATGTTGCGCGGAGTGCATGTGCTTCCGTGTCCGGACGCCGACTCTGGTCCGTGATGCGCTATCTGAAGACGAGCGAAGCGGCTGCGCTGTTGAACGTCAGCCCGAACACGCTGCGCGCCTGGGAACGCCGCTTCGGCTTTCCGCGACCGCAGCGCTCGCCTGGGCGCCATCGCCTCTACACGCACGGGGAGATCGCGGCGCTGCGCGACGCGCTGCTCGACGGGCTCTCGATCTCATCGGCCGTCTCGCGCGCACGTGAGGGCCTCGGCGCCGACACGAACGCGCTCGTCGGCGCGCTCAACGCCTTCGACGGCGGGCGCGCGGACGCCGCGCTGGAGGGTGCGCTGGCGCTGCGCTCGCTCGACCGCGCCGTGCAGGAGGTGCTGCTGACCGCGCTCGACGAGATCGCGCGCCGGCACGGCACCGACTCCGTCCAGTGGGCCTTCTCGGCACGCTGGGGCAACAGCTGGCTGCGCCGCGCGCAGCGGCTCGTCTCGCCTTCGATCCAGTCGATCTCGGTCGTGCTCGGCGACGCCTCGCGCGACGACCTCGATCCCGACGCCGCCTACATCCGCGCGCTCGAGCTGCTGCTGGCGCGCTCCGGCGCGAACGTGCTCGGCCTGTCCGTGCGCGGCGTCTCGAACATGGCCGAGGCGCTCTCGGCCCACAGGCCCGACGCCGTCGTGATCGCCGGCGGCGCGCTCGCCGACGACGCCGTCGCCCGCTGGGCGTACGCGGTGCGGCTCGCGACCGGTCCGCTGCCCGTCGCCGTCTTCCGCCGCGGCTCGCAGCGCCAGCGCGTGAGGACGACCGGCGCCGCGATCCTGCCCGGCACGCCCGGGGAGGCAGCACGTCACCTGATGGAGATGGCCAGCCACGCGATCTCCCACCCGACCCCCCGAACCTCGACTCCGCGGCTGCTGGCCGATGGGGCGTGACGTGCGGATGCCCGGCATGGAGGCCTGATCGATGAGCTCCACTGATTCCGCACGAGCGTTCCTGCGGCTGGTCCCCGCGACCGCGGAGGACCACTGCCCGTCGCAGTGGTTCTGCGGCCACTGCGGCTCGCCGCCGCCGAACAACGAGACGCCCGCGCCGCCGGCGCGCGTCTGCGGCGAGTGCGGCCTCGGGCTGCTGCTGGAGGCGCGCGCCGACGCGGTGCCGCGCCCCAACGACCCCTTCCTGATCGTCGACGGCTCGCTCGCCGTCTGCGCGCTCTCGGCCGAGAGCGAGAAGCTGCTCGCGGTCGCCGAGACCGACGTCATCAACCGTCCCGTGACGGAGCTGCTGACGCCCGCCGATGCCGAGGCGTCGGGTCCGGAGAGCCTCGCCTCCGCGATCATGTGGGCGGCCCGCGGCGAGGACGAGCCGACGCGCGTGATGGTGCGCCCGGCGAACGTCTTCGGCGTGCGCATGCCGTTGCGCGTCGGCGCCTGCGGTCCGCCGCGCGCCGCGCTGCTCGTGCTCGAGTAGCGCCTTCGGCGATCCTGGCGCCGCGCGCCGCTCCCTGCTCCGCTGGCGACCGCCGGAGGCATTCTCCGACGGCTTTCCCATGCTGGCACGTGCGCGTTGAACGCGAGCGTTTTCGTGCACGTTTCGTTGCGGATCTTGTAAGAAGGAGCGCAATTGGGGATAACGCTCTCCGCCATGAGCGGAATTCGGACCAACGCGGCGGCCGTGATGCTCGGGGTCAGCCCGAACACGCTGCGCAGCTGGGAGCGCCGCTTCGGCTACCCCTCGCCGGCGCGCACCTCTGGCGGCCACCGCCAGTACGAGCTGCACGAGATCGAGGCGCTCAAGCAGGCCTTCGACGAGACCCACAACGTTTCCTCCGCGATCGCGCTGGCGCGCCAGCGCGGGGTCGGCCTGCCGTCCGCGAGCCGCCTCGGCGTCGCGCTCAGCCGCTTCGAGGAGGACAAGGCCGCGCTGCTGCTGGAGGAGAGCCTCGCGCTGCGCTCGCTCGAGCGGACGATCCAGGAGATCCTGCTGCCGGCCGTCGGCGAGCTGCAGATCGACGAGGCCGGCCAGCCCGAGTACGAGTTCGCCTGGCGCTTCGCGACCGGCTGGATCTCCGCCCTGCGTCGCGTCGCGCCGCCGGCCTCGCGTGAGGAGGCGGTGCTGATCTTCGACTCGTCGATCCCCTGCGATCTCGACGCGCTGCGCGTGCAGTCGCTCGAGCTGATGCTGCGTCGCGTCGGCCTGCGCACGCTCGTGCTGACCGCGGGCCTCGACCCGGCCCGGCTCGGCCGCGCGATGCGGGCGCTGCGCCCGAGCGCGCTCGTGCTCGGCGGTCGCCGCGCCTCGCTCGACGCGATCGGCCGGCTCGTCTACGCCGTCCGCAGCGCCGAGCGCGAGCTGGAGGTCTTCGACTTCGGCGGTGCGCTGCCCGACACCGGCGCCAGCACCGTGCGGCGCCTCGGCGACGCGCCGATCGCCGCCAGCGAGACGCTGCTGGAGCGCCTCACCGCGCGCCCGGCCGAGCGCCCCGCCGCCGCACCCGAGCCGCTCGTCGCGCGGCGCGCGCTGCTGTCGATCTGACGCGAGCACGCGTCGTGCTCCCCTGGCAGGGAGCACTGCCTGCGCGCTGTCGTGGAACTCGCAATGGCAGCTTTGCTGCCACAATCAGCGCTCGATGACCGCGCCCCACCGCCCCGTCGATCCGCAGCAGTCCTTCCCCGCGTTGGAGGAGGAGGTCCTCGCGCGCTGGAAGGCGGAGGACATCTTCGGGCAGACGGTCCGCAACCGCGAAGGCGCGAGACCGTGGGTCTTCTACGAGGGCCCGCCGACGGCCAACGGCAGACCGGGCGTGCACCACGTGCTGGCGCGCGTCTTCAAGGACATCTTCCCGCGCTACCGCACGATGACCGGCCACTTCGTCGCGCGCAAGGGCGGCTGGGACACCCACGGCCTGCCGGTCGAGATCGCGGTCGAGACAGAGCTCGGCTTCGACAAGAAGGAGGACATCGAGGAGTACGGCATCGCGAGATTCAACGCGATGTGCCGCGACTCGGTCTTCCGCTACCTCGAGGACTGGTCGCGCCTGACCGAGCGGATCGGATACTGGGTCGACCTCGACGACGCCTACCGCACGCTCGACAACTCCTACATCGAGTCCGTCTGGTGGGCGCTCAAGACGATCTCCGACAAGGGCCTCCTGTTCGAGTCCTACAAGGTCGTCCCGCACTGCCCGCGCGACCAGGTGACGCTCTCCTCGCACGAGCTGGGCCAGCCGGGCGCCTACAGGGACGTGATCGACCCGTCGGTCTACGTGCGCTTCCCGGTGACGCAGGCGGTCGGCCCGCTGCAGGCCGGCGACGAGCTGCTGGCGTGGACGACGACGCCGTGGACGCTGCCCTCCAACGCCGCGGTCGCGATCGATCCGGAGCTGAGCTACGTGCGTGCCCGCGGCGGCGAGAAGAGCGCCGAGGCCGGCGTCGGCGGCGAGGTCGTCTTCGTGCTCGCGGAGGCGCTCGTCGAGCGCGTCCTCGGCGAGGGCGCCGAGATCGTCGAGCGCTTCCCCGGCCGCGCGTTCGAGGGCGCCCGCTACCAGCCGCCGTTCGACTTCATCGACGGCGCCGCCTACGGCGAGCGCGGCCACTCGGTCCTCCTCGGTGACTTCGTCACGGCCGACGACGGCACCGGCATCGTCCACACCGCGATCGCGTTCGGCGAGGACGACTTCCGCCTCGGCGAGCAGTACGGCTTCACCGTCGTCAACCCGGTCAAGCCGAACGGCGAGTACGACCAGCGGATGGGCAAGTGGGCCGGCCGCAGAGTCAAGGAGGTCGACCGCGACCTCGTCGCCGACCTGCGCGACCGCGGCCGCCTGCTGCGCGCGGAGGAGTATGAGCACGCCTATCCGCACTGCTGGCGCTGCGGGACGCCGCTGATCTACTACGCGAAGCCGTCGTGGTACATCCGCACCTCGCAGATCCGCGACAGACTGCTCGCCTCCAACGAGTCGGTCAACTGGTACCCGCCGCACGTCAAGCACGGCCGCTTCGGCAACTGGCTGGAGGGCAACGTCGACTGGGCGCTCTCGCGCGAGCGCTACTGGGGCACGCCGCTGCCGATCTGGCGCTGCGGCGAGGGCCACGTGCACACGATCGGCTCCTTCGACGAGCTGGAGCAGCGCTCGGGCGTGCGGCTCGATGACGCCCACCGGCCGTACGTCGACGAGGTCGAGTTTCCCTGCGACGACTGCGGCGAGCCGATGCGCCGCGTGCCCGAGGTGATCGACGTCTGGTTCGACTCGGGCTCGATGCCGTTCGCGCAGTGGCACGCGCCGCACGAGCGCGACGAGGTCTTCAGAGCGAACTTCCCCGCCGACTACGTCTGCGAGGCGCTCGACCAGACGCGCGGCTGGTTCTACTCGCTGCTGGCGGTCTCGACGCTGCTGTTCGACCAGTCGTCGTACAAGAACGTCGTCTGCCTCGGCCTGATCCTCGACGGCGAGGGTCAGAAGATGTCGAAGTCGAGAGGCAACGTCGTCGTCCCCGACGAGGTGCTCGACAGATTCGGCGCAGACGCGCTGCGCTGGTACTTCTTCACCTCCAAGCAGCCGTGGGACGGCTATCGCTTCTCGCACGAGACGATCGGCGAGATGGTGCGGCAGTTCCTGCTGCAGCTGTGGAACACGTACGGCTTCTACGTCCTCTACGCGAACGCCAACGACGTCGAGCCGCCGACGGCGGCGCCCGACCCGGCGACGCTCTCCAACGAGCTCGACCGCTGGGTCCTCTCGCGCCTCGCGGCGACGGTCGAGGTCGTGCGCGAGCGGATGGACGACTACGACGCGACGACGGCCGGCCGCGCGATCCAGGCGTTCGTCGACGACCTCTCCAACTGGTACGTGCGGCGCTCGCGCCGGCGCTTCTGGAACGGCGACCGCGAGGCGTTCGCGACGCTCCATCACGCGCTCGTCTCCGTCGTGCAGCTGCTGGCGCCGTTCACGCCCTTCCTCGTCGACGAGATCTACCGCAACCTCGTGCCCGGCGGCGCGGCGAGCGTCCACCTGACCGACTTCCCGACGGCGGCCCCGCGCGACGAGGAGCTGGAGTTCGCGATGGGCGTCGCACGCGAAGCCGTCACGCTCGGCCTGGCTGCGCGCGGCCAGTCGAAGATCAAGCTGCGCCAGCCGCTGCACGCGGCCGTGATCGTCGCGACCGGCAGAGAGCGCGTCGCGCTCGAGCGGCTCGCCGACGTCGTGCGCGACGAGCTGAACGTGAAGGAGCTGCGCTTCGCCGCCGCCGCCGACGAGCTCGGTCGCGTCGAGGTCAAGCCGAACTACCGCGCGCTCGGCCCGCGCTTCGGCAAGTCGATGCCGCTCGTCGCCGCGGCTGTCGCCGCGCTCGACCCGGCCGGCGTCGCGAGCGCGCTGCGCGAGGGCCGCACCGTCGGGATCAGCATCGAGGGCAGGGACCACGAGCTGACCGAGGCCGACCTGATCACGGCGATGCAGCCGCTCGACGGCTACCAGCTCGAACGCGAGGGCTCGCACGCCGTCGCGCTGGAGCTGACGCTCGACGAGGGGCTGCGGCGCGAGGGCACCGCGCGCGAGATCGTCCACGCGATCCAGGCCGCGCGCAAGCAGGCCGGGCTCGACATATCGGACCGCATCAGACTCCAGCTCGGCGGCTCGCAGGCGCTCGCGACGGCCGTCGACGAGCACCGCGACTACATCACCGACGAGGTGCTGGCGGTCGGCTATGACTTCGACGTCGTCAGCGACCTGTCCGGCGACGGCGCGGGCGTCGTCTCGATAGATGGCGATCCGCTCGCGATCGCCGTCACGCCTCTCCCGGCCTGACCGCACCGGCGCCGTTGTGCGCCGTGAGCTCGACCTCGCTGAGCGGTTCGACGTCAGCCGCGGCGTCGCCCGGGAAGGCATCCGCGCACTCGAGGAGCGCGGCCTCGTGAGCGTCAAGCACGGCAAGGGCGCGACCGTCAACGAGCCGGCGCTGTGGAGCGCGCTCGACGAGGACGTGCTCGACATCATGATCGCGGGCGGCGCCTCCGAGCGGCTTGCCGAAGTGCTCGAATGCCAGCGCATGTTCGAGGTCCAGGCGGCGGGGCTCGCCGCGACGCGCGCCAGTGACGCCGACCTCTCCCAGCTCGAGGAGGCGATCGCGCAGATGAGCGCCACCGTCGATCGCGTCGACAGCCATCGCCCCAGCGCCGGGCGCTACCAGGACGCTCGGCTCGCCTTCCACCGCGGGGTCGTGCGCGCCTCCGGCAACGCGACGCTCGCGCGGCTGAGCGAGCCGCTGCACCGCGTGCTCGCCGCCGTCGGCCGTCGCGCGCAGCCGCCGGCCGATCGCGTGGCGGCGGAGATAGAGGAGTACCGCGAGATCAACGAGAAGATCGCCGCGCGCGACGCGCAGCAGGCGAGCGCGGCGATGGACCGTCACCTCTCCGCCGTCGCGCGCGACCTGCTCGCCAGCTGATCGGGGCCGCGCGAGGCGCGCGAGCGGCACGCCACCGCGTCGCGCCGGCCGCCGCGCTCTCACCGCCGCGCGTGGATTCTGTCGATCAGGCCGTAGTCCAGCGCCTCCTGCGGCGTGAAGAAGCGGTCGCGCTCCATGTCCGCGTGGATCTGCTCGATCGGCTGGCCGGTGTGGTGGGCGTACAGCTCCTCCAGGCGGCGGCGCGCGGCGAGCGTCTCCTCCGCGTGGATCGCGATGTCGGTCGCCTGGCCCTGGAAGCCGCCCGACGGCTGATGGTTGAGGATGCGGCTGTTCGGCAGCGCCATCCGCTTGCCTCTGGCGCCGGCCATCAGCAGGAACGAGCCCATCGACATCGCGATCCCGACGCAGATCGTCGCGACGTCGGGACGGATCAGCTGCATCGTGTCGTAGATCGCGAAGCCGGCCGTGACCGAGCCGCCGGGCGAGTTGATGTAGAGGTGGATGTCCTTGTCGGGGTCGGCCGACTCGAGGTGGAGCAGCTGCGCCACGACGAGGTTGGCGATGTCGTCGTCGACCTGCTGACCGAGGAAGACGACGCGCTCGTTGAGCAGGCGCGAGTAGATGTCGAACGAGCGCTCGCCGCGCGCGCTCTGCTCGACGACCATCGGGACGAGCGGGGACATGGGTGCTCCTTTCGAGCAGGAAGCGCAACTCAGTGGTTGCGTGAAGGAGGGCGCTAGACTAGCAACCCTTGAGTTGCGCGAATCCCAGGAGCCGTCCATGACCGCCGAGCCCGCCGCCGCCGTCCACCGCTCTGTCGTCCTGCCCGTCTCCCGTGAGCACGCGTGGCAGGCCGTCACCGATCCCGACCAGCTCGCCTGCTGGCTCGCCGACGAGGTCGAGCTGGAGCCGCGCGCGGGCGGCGCCGCCCGCTTCCGCTGGGACGACGGCGGCGATCGCGTCGGCGTCGTCGACGAGCTGACCGAGCAGCGCCGCATCGCCTTCCGCTGGCAGGAGGCCGACGGCGACGGCGAGCGCGGCGAGTCGCTCGTCGAGCTGACGCTCGACGACGTCGAGGGCGGCACGCGCGTCTCCGTCGTCGAGGTCCGCCTCGACGAGCTGCGCAGCGGCGACGCCGAGCTGACGCCGGCCGGCACGCCGACCGCCTGGACCCAGCGGATGGGTGCGCTCGCCGCGTGCTCGCTCTGCGCTTGGGCGTGATGGCGCGGAGCGGGGAGTCCGACCGCGATGCCTGACCTGGCGGGTGGCCGGGGCGCGGGTGCCACGTCCGACGCCGACCTGCTCGCCGGCGCCGTCTTCGCCGCGCTCGCCGACCCGACGCGGCGGGCGGTCGTGCGCGAGCTGTCGCGGCAGCCGACGACGACCGCCACCGCGCTCGCGGCCGAGCTGCCGATCTCGCGCCAGGCGGTCGCCAAGCACCTCACGCTGCTCGCCGGCGCCGGTCTCGTGGCGACCGAGAGAGCCGGACGCGAGACGCGCTACCGCCTCACGCCCGACCCGCTCGAGCAGGCGGTGCGCTGGATGACCGAAGTCGGCGGCCAGTGGGATCGCCGCTTGGAGCGGCTGCGGCGGCACGTCGCGGAGTAGTCGCCAGCGCGAGCCGATAGCCCGGCGGGCAGGGCAGCCGCCGCAGCGCGAAGGTCGCGTCGCCGAAGCGAGCGGCGCTGTGCTCGGGCAGCTCGGGCCGGCCCGGGTCGAGCGCGACGGCGACCTCGGCCGGCGGCTCCAGCAGCCCGCAGCCGGCCGCCTTCAGGCAGGCCTCCTTCGCCGTCCACAGCTCGAACAGGGCGCGGCGCCGGCCCCGCGGCGGCAGCCCGTCGAGCCATGCGCGCTCGCGCTCGTCGCAGGCGAGCGCCGAGACCGCGTGCTGCTCGTGCAGCACGCGGATCCACTCCACGTCGATGCCGACGCGCTGCGTGCGCGAGACCGCGCAGACAGCCAGCCGGCCGGCGTGCGCGACGTTGAAGTCGAGCGAGCCGCAGGCGAGCGCGGGACGGCCGTGGGCCGCGCGCGTCAGCTCGATCGCGCTCGGCGCGCGCTCGAGGCAGCGGGCCAGCAGGAGGCGCAGCGCCCCGCGGCCGACGGTGAAGCGGGCGCGGTCGGCGGGGTTGCGCAGGCGAGCCGCGCGGGCGTGCTCATCGGGCGCGAGCAGCGGCTCGAAGCGGGCGCGCGTGGCGGCGTCGACGGGGACGAGCCAGACGCGCGGATCAGGGACGGGCGACATCGCCCGCCCACGCTATGGGCGGCGCGGCGCGCCGCCCATCAATCGCGTGGTGGTGCGGGCGGCTCGCTAGGCGAGCGCCGGCTCCAGCTCGGCTTCCAGCTTGCGCTTCGGGTAGGCGCCGACGACCTTCTTGGCGATCGCGCCGTTCTTGAAGAGGATCAGCGTCGGGATCGAGAGGACCTCGAAGTTCATCGCCGTCTGCTGGTTGTCGTCGACGTTGAGCTTGACGATCTTCAGCGCGTCGCCCCGCTCACCGGCGATCTCCTCCAGCACGGGGGCGACCATCCGGCACGGGCCGCACCAAGGCGCCCAGAAGTCGACGAGCACGGGGACGTCGGACTCGATGACCTCGGCCTGGAAGTTGTTGTCGTTGACCTCGGTGATGGTGCCTGCCATGAGAGGGGCTCCTTGCGGGAATCGGCTTACTTCACAAAGTATAGTGCCCCCGGGAAGGGAGCCCGTGGGCCCAGCATCGCACGCCGCGCGCGCGTGCGCACGTCGTGCGAAGCCGCGCGAGCGCACGGGGTGGGTTCGGCGAGCTAGGTTCTCCCCATGGCCGACCCAACCAACAGCGAGATCGCGGCTGCCTTCGACGAGCTTGGCGACCTCTACGAGCTCGACGGCGCGATCATCCATCGTGTCGTCGCCTACCGCAATGCCGC
>DATIOB010000610.1:0-2950 GCA_035473605.1 Conexibacter sp. | reverse complement strand
GCTGCAGCTCGCGGGCGGTCACGAGGCCGGCAAGTCCCGCGCCGACGACCGCCGCGTCGCAGGTCAGCTCGCTCACGCCTCGCCGCCGAAAGATGGACAAATGACCTGGTTCATTGACCAAGTATCTCCGCGCGCTCGACCGGTGTCAACCGTGCAGCGCCGCGGCGGCGCGGACGGCGGCGCGCTCGGGCGGCGGTGGCGCGAGCGGCGGCGCCGCGGTCGGGCGGCGGTGACGCGAGTGCGGGGAGGGCTTGACAGCGGTCGGCGACATGGAGAGACTGCGCACGTTCGATCACTTGACCAAGTCGGTTGAACAAAAGCTACCGCGACGACACCGGAGCCGCGCCGCGTCCCCCACTCGGGCGCGCTCCGGCCAGGAGGACCGAGAGAGATGCCAGACGCCTTCATCGACGCCACCGCGCAGGCCGAGCTGGTCCGCGCGGGCGAGGCGTCGCCCGCCGAGCTGGTCGAGCAGGCGATCGAGCGGATCGAGCGGGTCGACCCAGCGCTCAACGCCGTCGTCATCCCGACCTTCGAGAAGGCGCGTCGCGAGGCCGCGGTCGCCGACGGCCCGTTCGCGGGCGTGCCGTACGTGCTCAAGGACACGATGCCGTCGGCCGGCGACCCGTACACGGCGAGCATCCGCGCGGTCAAGGAGGCGGGCCACCGCGCCGACCACGACTCGCACTTCGTGACGGCGATGCGCGCCGCCGGCTTCGTCCTCGTCGGGCGCACGCACACGCCCGAGATGGCGCTCGTCTCGACGACCGAGTCGTTCGCCTTCGGCGCCTGCCGCAACCCGTGGGACACGACGCGCTCGACCGGCGGCTCCAGCGGCGGCACCGCCGCGGCCGTCGCGGCCGGGATGGTCGCGGTCGGGCACGGCAGCGACGGCGGCGGATCGGTGCGCGAGCCGGCCGCGAAGTGCGGCATCGTCGGCCTCAAGCCGACCCGCGGCGTGCTCTCCCAGGGCCCCGGCGTGATCGACTCCGACAACGTCTCCGGGATGGCGCACGAGGGCCTGATGACGCGCACCGTGCGCGACATGGCGGCGCTGCTGGACGCGACCGGCGGGCGCCGCGCGGGCGACCCGTTCGGCGCCCACCGCGCCGCGCCCTCGTACGCGGCGGCCGTCGGCGCGGCGCCCGGCCGCCTCAGAGTCGGCGTCCTGAGCGAGGACCCGGCCGGCGTGCTGCCCGTCGACGCCGAGTGCGCCGCCGCCGCGCGCGCCGCCGCCGACCTGCTCGAGGAGCTCGGCCACGACGTCTCCGACGGCTATCCCGCGGCGATCCGCGAGGAGAGCTGGCCGGTCGAGTTCATGCCCTGCGTCGCGGTCGTCGTCGCGCGCGAGCTGGAGCGCTTCGGCCGCCTGATCGGACGGCCATTGACCGAGGACGACGTCGAGCCGCAGACGTGGGCCTACGCGCAGATGGCCGCCGGCGTCAGCGGCGCCCAGTACGCCGCGGGCGTCGACGCGCTGCGCACGCGCGGCGCCGCGATGGAGCGCTGGTGGGAGGAGGAGGGGTGGGACCTGTGGCTGACCCCGACGCTGACGATCGAGACGCCGCCGCTGGGGCTGTTCAGACCGACGCGCGAGGATCCCTTCGGCAGCCTCGGGATGGAGCCGAGCCGCTTCACCGCGCCGTCGAACGTCTCCGGCCAGCCGGCGATCTCGCTGCCGCTGCACTGGGCCGCCGACGGCATGCCGATCGGCGTCCAGCTGACGGCCGCGCACGGCCGCGACGACCTGCTGCTGAGCGTCGCCGCGCAGCTCGAGCAGGCACGGCCGTGGGCCGACCGCCGACCGCCCGTCCACGCCTAGCAGGGAGCAGCGAGATGGGAAGACTCGAAGGCAAGGTCGCGCTCGTCATCGGCGGCGGCGCGGAGGGACCGGCCGGCGCCGGCGAGGAGCTGGCGATCGGCAACGGCCGCGCGGCCGCGCTCCAGATCGCGCGCGAGGGCGCGGCGGTGCTCGTCGCCGACCGCGCGCCGGCGGCGGCGGAGGAGACCGCGGCGGCGATCCGCGCCGCGGGCGGCCGCGCCGAGGCGGTCGCCTGCGACGTCGCCGAGGAGGAGCAGTGCCGTGCCGCCGCGGCGGCCGCGGTGCGCGCCTTCGGCGGGCTGCAGCTGCTCGTCGACAACGTCGGGATCGCCGACCTCGGCACCGTCGCCGACACGAGCGCGGAGGAGTTCGACCGCGTGCAGGCCGTCAACGTGCGCGGCCACTTCCTCGCGATCAAGCACGCGCTGCCGGCGCTTGAGAAGTCCGGCGGCGGGGCGATCGTGACGGTCTCCTCGATCAACGCGCTGCGCGTCGGCGCGGGCGTCGGCTACGAGACCAGCAAGGCGGCGCTGCTGGCGCTGACGCGCAACGTCGCGGTCGCCAGCGCCGCCCGCGGCGTGCGCGCGAACACGGTCCTGCCGGGCGTGATCGACTCGACGATGCTGCGCCGCTTCGCGCCGCCCGAGGTGATCGCCGGCTTCGCGGCGAAGGTGCCGCTGGGCCGCGTCGGCACGCCGTGGGACGTGGCGCGCGCGATCGTCTTCCTGCTGTCCGACGACGCCGCCTACGTGACCGGCACCGAGCTGGTCGTCGACGGCGGGCTGTCGGCGCCGATGTAGCGGCTCAGGAGCCGGGCGGGAGTCCCTCCAGGCCCGGCTCCGGCTGCACGCCGAGCGCGTTGAGCGTGAACGCGACGAGGTGGTAGTAGCCGACCAGCAGCGGCAGCTCGACGAGCTGGCGCTCGTCGAAGCGGCGCACGAGGCCGGCCCACGTCGCGTCGGCGATGCGCGCCTCGGCGTGCAGCTCGTCGGCGGCGCGCAGCAGCAGCGCGGTCGGCTCGTCCCAGCCGGGCGCGTCCGGGCCGGCCGCGACGCGCTCGACGGTCGCGCGGGGGATCCCGCCGGCCGCGGCGATGCGCGCGTGCTGGCCCCACTCGTACGGCGAGCG
>DATIOB010000609.1:0-19487 GCA_035473605.1 Conexibacter sp. | reverse complement strand
GTGGCTGGCGGCGGTGCTGGCGTGCGGGCCCGGCGCGGTGCTGAGCCACCACGACGCGGCGGCGCTGCACGGGGTCGTGCCGCCGGTCGACAGCCTTGTGATCCACGTCAGCAGCGGCGCTCGCCGCGCCTCGCAGCGGGGGATCGCGCTGCACGGCCGGCGCGCGCTCGGCGGCGACGACGTGACGATCGTGCGCGGGATCCCGGTCACCACGGTCGCGCGGACGCTTGTCGACGTCGCGAGCACCCCGCGACTGCGCAAGGCGGTCAATGAGGCGGAGCGGCTCGGGCTGCTCGACGCCGAGGTCGTCCGCGTCGCGCTGGCGCGCACCCGCGGGCGCCACGACGCGCACGCCGCCGCGCGGCTGGAGCGTGAGCTGGCACGGATCGAGGCGGTCGGCTGGCAGCTGACCCGTTCCGATCTCGAAGATGCGCTCAGCGCGCTCGTGGACGATCACGCGCTTCCGCCGCCGCAGCTCAACGCGCGGATCGCCGGAGGCGAGGAGGTCGACGCGGTCTGGCCGGCCGAGCGGGTCGCCGTCGAGGTCGACGGCTGGGACGCTCACCGCGGCCGCGTCGCCTTCCAGCGCGACCGCACGAAGAGCAACGCGCTGACCCTCGCCGGCTGGACCGTGCTCCGCTTCACCTGGACCGACGTGACGCAGCGCCAGCGCCAGACCGCCGCGCACATCAGAACAGCGCTGGGGAGGAGGGCGGCGGCCTGAGGGAGACGGCGAGGCCGAGACGTCGCGGCACCGCCGCTACCCCACCCGCTCGACCCGCGGCGACTCCTTGTCGCCCGCGATCAGGTCGAGCACGGCGCGGCGGACCTGTTCGTCGACGGGGCGCTCCTCGACCGGCTCGCCGGGCGTCGGCTCGGCCGGCTCGGCGAGCGCCTCGGCGATCGTCAGGCCGGACTGGAAGCGGTCGATCACGCGCGGGTCGACGTAGCTTCTGCGGCAGACCGCCGGGGTGTTGCCGAGGAAGGTCGCGACCTCTCTGACCGCCGCGGTCACGATCCGTCTGCGCGAGGCGCGCGAGCCGGCCTGCTCGGCGCGGACGGCGAGCGCGACGGCCATCAGCGCGGTCGCGTTCCAGGTGCGGAAGTCCTTCGCGCTGAAGTCGCCGCCGGCGGCCTCCTTCAGGTACGCGTTGACGTCGTCGGCCTTCACGTCGACCCACCGCCGCTTCTCCTTGAAGGCGAGCAGCTCCGGTCCGCCGCCGCGCCGCTGCTTCAGCGTGCAGACGATCTCGCGCGCGTCCTCGTCGAGCACCTGCTGCACGCGCCGCACGCCGTGCTTGGCCGGGTAGTCGAAGACGACGATGCCGTCCTCCACCCGCGCGTGCGATCTGCGCAGCGTCGTCAGCCCGTACGTCTCGTTCTGCTCGGCGTAGTCCTCGCTGCCGATGCGGAAGAAGCCGACGTCGAGCAGCCGCACGGCGCAGGCGAGCACGCGCACGCGGTCGACGGCGTCGCCGCGCAGGTCGTCCCGCACGCGCCGGCGCAGCTGCGGCAGCGCGCGGGCGAAGGCGATCATCGCGTCGAACTTGGCGGCGTCGCGTCGTCTGCGCCACAGGTCGTGGTAGCGGTACTGCTTGCGGCCGGCGGCGTCGATGCCGGTCGCCTGGATGTGGCCGTACGGATCGGTGCAGATCCAGACGTCGGTCCAGGCGGGCGGGATCGCCAGCGCGCGGATCCGGTCGATCGTCGGGACGTCCTCGATTCTGCTGCCGTCGGTGTCGACGTAGCTGAAGCCGCGGCCGCGGCGCAGCCGCGCGAAGCCGGGGTCGGAGGAGGGGTCGACGCGTCGGGTGCGGGCCATGCGCCCACGTTTCCCGCGGTGGGCGCTCTTCACGCCGACGCGAGGCGCGCTTCACTCCGAGGCCGGCGCCCTGTACAACGGTGCAGTGGATCTCCTGCGACCGGTACGCGCCTTCGACCAGTTGCAGCGGCGCGTTTCGGTGCTCGGTTTCCCGATCGCCGTCGTCAAGAAGTTCTCCGACGACAAGGCCGGCCACCTCGCCGCGCTGATCGCCTACTACGGCTTCTTCTCGATCTTCCCGCTGCTGCTGGTGCTCGTGACGGTGCTCGGCTACGTGCTCGCGGGCAACCAGGACTGGTACGACACGATCGTCGACTCGGCCGTCGGGCAGTTCCCCGTGATCGGCGACGACATCCAGATCGGCGCGCTGAGAGGCGACACGACCGCGCTCGTGATCGGCATCGTCGCCGCGCTGTGGGCGGGGCTGGGGGTGACGGTCGCCGCGCAGCGCGCGATGGACGAGGTCTGGGACGTGCCGCACCGCGAGCGGCGCAACTTCTTCACCACGCGGGCTCGCGGGCTGCTCGTGCTCATGTGCCTCGGCGGCCTCAACATCTCGATCACGGTCACCGTCGGCCTGATCGTCGGCGGGCTCGGCAGCTTCGGCGTGCGCGCGTCGGGCCTGGCGCTGACGCTGCTGCTCGACATCTTCCTCTTCTGGGCCGTCTTCCGGCTGCTCACGACGCGCGAGATCCCGACCCGCGACTTGCGGATCGGGATCGGGCTCGCGGCATTCGGTTGGGCGGTGCTGCAGACGGTCGGCACGATCTACGTCGATCGCGTCGTCAGCCGCGCGGGTGCGACCTACGGCTTCTTCGCGATCGTGATCGGCCTGCTGTCGTGGCTCTACCTCGGCGGTCAGATCCTGCTGTACGCCGCCGAGGCGAACGTCGTGCGCGTGCGCGCCCTGTGGCCGCGCGGTCTGCTGGAACCGGTCACCGCGGCCGACGTGAAGGCGATGCGGGCGCTGGCACGCGTCGAGGAACGGACGGACGACGCGCGCGTCGAGATGACGTTCGCGTCGTCCAACGCCGCGTTACAACGCCGCTCGACGGCCGCTTCCGCGGTAGCCGGTCAGGAAGATCACGAGCGCCACGATGCCGAGCACGAAGAGGATCGGGTTCACGATCACGCCGCCGGCGATGGCGATTACGAGCAGCACGATGCCAAGGATCAGCCACAGCATTGATGAGGTCCTTCCTCCGTAGGTGAATCCGCTGAAACGAGCGGGCGATTCATTCCGCTGTCGTTCAGTGAGCTACCCGGGCCTCGCGGCCTTCATGCGGACTCCGTCAGATCAGCCCGCTGCTGCGCAGCCACGCCTCGGTGCGGCGCATGCCGTCCTCGAGCGTCACGGCGGGCTCGTAGCCGAGCAGCACGCGCGCCTTCGCGATCGAGTAGCCGCCGCTGCGGGCGAAGTAGCGCATCGAGACCGGGTTGACCTCCGACTCGACGCCGCGCAGCCGGTTGACGGCGGCGATCGCGTGGGCGCCGACGAGCGCGACCGGCGTCGGCAGCAGCAGCGGCCCGGGTCGTCCCGCCCAGCGGTGGTGGTGCGTGAAGAATTCGCGCGTCGAGACCGTCATGCCGCCGGCGAGCGTCAGCACCTGGCCGCTGGCGGCCGCGGCGCCCCCGGCGGCGGCGATCCCGTCGACGAGGTCGTCGACGTAGACGGGGCTGAAGCGGCCGCGGCCCATCGCCGGCAGCGCGAAGCGGCGAGCGCGGATCAGCTCCAGCGGCATCAGGATCCAGGGCCGCGAGCCGGGACCGTAGACGTCGCCCGGCCGCACGATCGTGCAGGCCAGCTCGCCGCCGGCGTGCGCCTGCAGCACGACGTGCTCGCTGGCGATCTTCGTGTCGACGTACGGCGCGCCGTCGGGCCGCACCGGGTGGCGCTCCTCGACGTCGGCGGGGAAGCCGAGGTCGGAGAAGGCGCGCACGGAGGAGAGGTGGAGGAAGCGCTCGGCACTGCCGCGCGCCGCGGCGTCGAGCACGTTGCGCGTGCCGAGCACGTTGACGCGCCACGAGGCATCGTGGTCCTTCGCGTTGGAGACGATCGCCGCCGTGTGCACGACGAGGTCGCAGCCGGCGGCGTGCTCCTGCCAGTCGCCCGGCGCCGCGACGTCCCCGGCGACGATCCCGGCCGCGCGGTCGGCGAGCTGGTCGACGCCCCGCACCTCGGCGCCGGCGGCGCGGTAGCGCTGCGCCAGCGCAGCTCCGATGAAGCCGCGGGCGCCGGTCACGAAGACCCGCCGCGGCAGCGTCCAGCTCTCCATCGGCGCAACGTATTCGATCGCCCCGACGGCCGCGCCGGGCGCGCCGGGCGCGGCGCTGCCACCATCCGCGGCCGTGCTCCGCACCGTCCGCCGCCGCAACCCCCACGACCGCGAGCTGGTGCGGCTCGCGCTGCCCGCGCTCGGCGCGCTGGCGGCCGAGCCGCTCTACCTGCTCGCCGACACCGCGATCGTCGGCCACCTCGGCACGCCGCAGCTGGCGGCGCTGGGGATCGCGGGCGTGCTGCTGACGACCGCCTTCACGCTCTTCAACTTCCTCGCCTACGGCACGACGGCGCAGGTCGCGCGGCTGCACGGCGCCGGTGACGAGCGCGCCGCGGCCGCGATCGCCGCGCAGTCGCTGTGGCTGGCGAGCGCGATCGGCCTGCTGCTGCTGATCGCGGCCGAGGCGCTGGCGGTGCCGGCGGTCGCGCTGATGGGCGGGAAGGGGGAGACGGCCGACTACGCCGTCCAGTACCTGCGGATCGCCGCGATCGGCCTGCCGTTCGCGCTGATCGCGCTGGCCGGCCAGGGCTACCTGCGCGGCACCGCCGACCTGCGCACGCCGCTGCGGATCGTGATCGTCACCAACGCGCTCAACGTCGTGCTCGACCTGCTGTTCGTCTACGGCTTCGACTGGGGCCTGCGCGGCTCGGCGGCCGGCACCGCGATCGCGCAGGCGTGCATGGGCGGCGCCTTCGCCTGGCTGCTGCTGCGCGCGGGCGCGCGCTCGGGACATCCGCTGCGGCCGCAGCGGCGCGCGATCGCCGGCCTCGCGCGCATAGGCGGCCACCTGTTCGTGCGCACGGCGGCGCTGACCGGCGCCTTCGCGGTCGCCAGCGCCGTGCTGGCGCGCGTCGGCACCGCGTCGCTGGGGGCGCACCAGATCGCCTTCCAGCTGTGGTCGTTCCTCGCGCTCGTGCTCGACGCGATCGCGATCGCCGCGCAGGTGATCGTCGGGCGGGCGCTCGGCGCCGGGCAGGGGAGCGAGGCGCATGCGGCGGCGACGCGGATGATCTGGTGGTCGGTCGCCTTCGGGGCGCTCCTGGGCGCCATCATGTTCGCGCTCGGCGGCGTGCTGCCGCAGGCCTTCACCGACGACCCGGAGGTGATCGAGCGCACGCGCGCGGTCTGGTGGCTGTTCGCGCTGATGCAGCCGGCGGCCGGTGCCGTCTTCGCGCTCGACGGGATCCTGATCGGGGCCGGCGACTCGCGCTTCCTGATGTGGTCGATGCTGGCGGCGGCGGTCGGCGTCTTCATCCCGATCGCGCTGCTGTCGTTGGCATTCGGTTGGGGAATCGTGGGCGTCTGGTGCGGGATCGTGGCGCTGATCGCCGCGCGCCTGGTGCTGACGCTTGCGCGCTTCACCCGCCGTGGCTGGGTGAAAACCGCCTCACCCGAAAACGGTGCTGAGTACCCGGAATGAGCGTCCAGAAACCGTTCACACGCGCCCTAACCAAGCACAAACAATTCATCAACTGAACGGCAACTGGGCGCGCCTTGATCACCCTCTCCCGGCGACTAGATTGGTCCGCCGCAGGAAAAGCTGGAGCTATACGACGAGGAGGCTCTTTCCATGAGGTACTGGGCTCGGGCCCTGGGTGCGATGCTGGTCGCACTCACGCTCGCAGTGACCGTCGCTGCATGCGGCGGAGGTGACGACGACGGCGGTTCGACGTCGACGTCGGCATCAACGACTTCAGGGGGCGGCGGTGCAACCGCCGAAGGTGCGAGACAGGGCGGCACCGCGACAGTGCTGATGGGCACCGCGCCCGACTATCTCGATCCGCAGCTTGCGTACACGACCCAGGCGGTCGAAGCGCACTGGATCAGCTACACCGGACTGCTGACGTACCGTCACGAGGAGGGTGAGGCCGGGACCGAGCTGATCCCGGGCCTCGCCGACGCGCTTCCGAGAATCTCCGAGGACGGGCTCACGTACGAGTTCACGCTCCGCAGAGACCTCAGATACTCCGACGGCACGCCCGTCAGAGCGACCGACTACCCGTACTCGATCATGCGCATGATCAGAGTGCCGTGGGGCGGCAGATCGTTCGTCACCAACTACGTCGAGGGCGCGCAGGAGTACGACGAGGGCAGAGCCGACAGCATCAGAGGCATCACCGCCGACGACGCGACCGGCAGAATCACGATCAGACTGAGAGAGCCCTACGGCGCCTTCTCCAACGTGCTCGCCTTCCCGGCGCTCGCGTTCGTCCCGAGAGGCACGCCGATGAGAAACCTCTCGGCCGATCCACCGCCCGGCGTCGGGCCGTACATGCTCGACGAGGTCGTCCCGAACCGCAGCTTCACGGTGAGAAGAAACCCGATCTTCGCCGACTTCAGAATCCCGGACATCCCGCTCGGGAACCTCGACGCGATAAGAGTGCAGATCGTCTCGAACACCAACTCCGAGGCGCAGCAGGTGCTCAACAACCAGGCTGACGTCTTCGACGCGGGCGACACGCTCCCGCCGGCGCTGCTGCCGCAGATCGAGAGCCAGGCGAGAGACCGCTTCGCGCGCAAGCCGGTGCCGTCGGTCTACTACTTCTTCCTCAACACGACGCGGCCGCCGTTCGACAACGAGAAGGCGCGCATCGCCGTCAACATGGCGATCGACCGCGAGGCGCTGGCGCGAATCGCGTCCGGTTTCCTCGAGACCGGCTGCTTCTTCATCCCGAGAGGGATCGTCGGCCACCCGGACAGCGAGTGCCCGTACGGCGACGAGCCCGACCTCGAGGGCGCGCAGAGAATGCTCAGAGAGGCCGGCCTCGAAGGCGCCCCCGTGACCGTCTGGGGTCAGGAGCGCTCGCCGCGCAAGGAGTACATCGACTACTACACCGATCTCCTCAACAGAATCGGCTTCAGAGCCGAGGAGAGAATCATCGCCGACACCGTCTACTTCCCGACGATCGGCAACGACAGAACCGACCCGCAGACCGGGTACGCCAACTGGCTGCAGGACTTCCCGAACCCGTCCGACTTCTACCTGCTGATGGATGCTCGTTCGATCCAGCCGACGAACAACCAGAACTTCAGCAAGGTCGACGATCCGTTCATCCAGAGACAGCTGGAGAGACTCAATCCGGTTCCCGCGACCGAGCTGGACTCGGTTGCCGCGGAGTGGCAGGCGCTCGACGAGTACACGGCCAGAAGAGCGTATGTGGCCGCGTTCGGCGGGCTGAGCGTGCCGAAGTTCTTCAGTGAGCGGATGAACTTCGACTCGGTCTTCCACCCGTTGTACTTCAACGACTGGTCGACGCTCTCCCTCAAGTAGGAAGCTGACCCTCGTGGCCATCGATCCCGCCACGCCCGACACGACCGGCTCCGGCGCGATCCGCACGGCCAGCGGCGACTCTCCAGTCGCCGCTGAGCCGGGCGGGGGCGCGCCGTCCGCCGGCATCGGGCCGTACAGACTCGCGCTGCGCCGTCTGCGCCGCAACAAGGTCGCGCTCGCCTTCGGGGCGCTGTTCGTGATCATCGTCATCCTCTGCTTCTGCGCGCCGTTGTACGCGGACCACGTGGCGCACACGGGGCCCAACGACAACCACGTGACGGACAAGGTGACGGTCGGCGGGGAGGAGCAGGACGTCGTCTCCGTCAGCGGCCTGCCGATCGGGCCGACCTGGCAGGGGAGATTCCTGCTCGGGGCCGACCAGAACGGCCGCGACCTCGCGGTCCGCCTGCTGTACGGCGGCCGCAACTCGCTGGAGGTCGGCTTCGTCGCGACCTTCATCACGATGATCCTGGCCACGATCGTCGGGCTCGCCGCGGGCTTCTACCGCGGCGTCGTCGACGGGGTGCTCGCACGGATCCTCGACCTGATCTGGGCCTATCCGGTGGTGCTGCTCGGCATCGCGCTCGGCACCTCGCTGGCGCTGGGAGGGATCTCGATCGGGCCATTGGAGCTGTCCGGCAATTCGCTGCTGGTACCGGCGGTGATCATCGGGGTCGTCTACATCCCGTACGTCGCCAAGCCGATCCGCGGGCAGGTGCTCGGCCTGCGGGAGAAGGAGTTCGTCGACGCCGCGCGCGTCCAGGGCGCCAGCTCGCTGCGGATCATGGCGCGCGAGATCCTGCCGAACATCGCCTCGACGCTGGTCGTCTTCCTGCCGCTGATCGTCGCCAACGCGATCCTGCTGGAGGCGGCGCTGTCGTACCTCGGCGCCGGCATCCAGCCGCCGAACCCGTCATGGGGGACGATGATCTCCGACGGCATCCGGCTGATCCCGAGCGCGATCCACCTCACCTTCGTGCCGGGCGCGATGCTGGTGCTCGCGGTCCTCGGCATCAACGTCTTCGGCGACGGCGTGCGCGACGCGCTCGATCCGCGCGCCAGAGTCAAGATCAACGCCCCCAAGGGGCAGGAGAAGTTCAGAGAGGACCCGATGGAAGTCGCGGTGGAGCACTAGTCATGGTCCGATTCGTCGTACGCCGCGTGATCTCGATGGTGCTCGTGCTGTTCGCGATCTCCGTCCTGACCTTCCTGATCTTCCAGGCGATCCCCAACGGCGACCCCGCCGTGCGGATGGCCGGCCGCCTCGCGACACCTGAGCAGGTCGAGCTGATCCGCCAGTCGTGGGGCTTCAACGACCCGTTGTGGCAGCAGTACCTGACGACGATGGAGAAGATCTTCTCGGGCGAGGTGATCTCCTACACGCAGCAGCTCAACGTGCTCGACCAGATCAAGCAGGCGCTGCCGGCGACGCTGTCGCTGTCGATCGGCGCCGGCATCATCTGGCTCTTCTTCGGCGTCGTCTTCGGACTCTTCAGCGCGATCAAGGCCGGTCGCTTCACCGACCGCGCGCTGACCGTGCTGGCGCTCGTGGGCGTCTCGACGCCGGTCTTCCTGCTCGGCGCCGTCGCGCTCTACTTCCTCGCGTTCAAGCTGACGATCTTCCCCAACGGCGGCTACGTGCCGCTGACGGAGGATCCGGTCGACTGGCTCTACCACATGATCCTGCCGTGGTGTGTGCTGTCGGTGCTGTTCATCGGCGTCTACTCGCGGATCCTGCGCTCCAACGTGCTCGACACGATGAGCGAGGACTACGTGCGCACCGCGCGCGCGAAGGGCCTCAGCGAGAAACGCGTGATGGTGCGGCACGTGCTGCGCAACTCGATGATCCCGATCATCTCGCTGTGGAGCCTCGACTTCGCCGCCGTGCTCGGCGGCGGCGCGATCCTGACCGAGTCGGTCTTCAATCTTCACGGCGTGGGCCAGTACGCCGCCGACGCGATCCAGCAGCTCGACGTGCCTCCCGTGCTCGTCGTGGTGATGCTCGGCGCCTCGGCGGTCGTGGTCCTCAGCGCCCTGACCGACGTGCTGTTCGCCTTCCTCGACCCCCGCATCCGACTGACGGGCTGATACCTCGAATGACCGAACCCGAACGCCTGTTGGACGTCGAGAGCCTGCGCGTCTCCTTCCGCACGGAGGAGGGCCTCGTGCAGGCCGTCGACGACGTCTCCTTCCACGTCGACCGCGGCGAGGTGCTCGCGATCGTCGGCGAGTCCGGCTCCGGCAAGACCGTCACCGGCATGTCGCTGATGGGCCTCAACCGCTCCTCCAACTCGAGATACGAGGGCAGAGCGACGCTGAGAGGCCGCGACCTGCTGGCCGCCAGCGACGCCGAGCTGCGCAAGATCCGCGGCAGCGAGATCGCGATGATCTTCCAGGACCCGATGACGGCGCTCAACCCGGTCCAGCGGATCGGCCACCAGATCGTCGAGCAGATCCGCGCGCACGAGGACCTCACCAAGGCGCAGGCGCTCGATCGCGCCGTCGAGCTGATGGAGCGCGTCGGCGTGCCGCGCGCGAAGGAGCGGCTGCGCTCCTACCCGCACGAGTTCTCCGGCGGCATGCGCCAGCGCGTGATGATCGCGATGGCGCTCTCCTGCTCGCCGGAGCTGCTGATCGCCGACGAGCCGACGACCGCGCTCGACGTCACGATCCAGGCGCAGATCCTGATCGAGCTGGACCAGCTGCGGCGCGAGACGAACGCCGGCGTGATCCTCGTGACGCACGACCTCGGCGTCGTCGCCGACATCGCCGACCGCGTCGCCGTCATGTACGGCGGGCGGATCGTCGAGCAGGGGACGCTCGACGAGCTGTTCTACGACCCGCAGCACCCGTACACGTGGGGCCTGCTCGGCTCGATCACGCGGATCGACCGCGACAAGCCCGGCCGGCTGCCGGCGATCGGCGGGCTGCCGCCCTCGCTGCTGAACCCGCCGCAGGGCTGCCACTTCCGCCCGCGCTGCCCGCACGAGTTCGAGCAGTGCACCGAGGTGCCGAAGCTGGAGGTGCGCGACCCGACGAAGCCCGGCCACTGCGACCGCTGCTGGCTGTCGATCGAGGAGAAGCGCAGACTGCGCACCGTCGACGGCGAGTTCGGGCTGGTCGCGAAGGAAGGGAAGGTGCTGGCATGAGCGCCGAGGCCCCCGCGACGCCGCCGGCCGAGCCGCCCGCGTCGCCGTCGAGCACGCCGCTGCTGTCGGTCGAGCACCTGGAGCTGTACTTCCCGATCAAGCGCGGCGTGATCGTCGATCGCACGATCGGCAACGTGCACGCCGTCGACGACGTCTCGCTGACGCTCGAGGAGGGCGAGACGCTCGGCATCGTCGGCGAGTCCGGCTGCGGCAAGACGACCTTGTCGCGCTCGATCGTGCGGCTGCTGGAGCCGACCGGCGGCGCGATCAGATTCCGCGGCAGAGACATCACGAAGGCCGGCCGCAAGGAGCTGCAGCCGGTCCGCAGAGAGCTGCAGATGGTCTTCCAGGACCCGCAGGCGTCGCTGAACCCGCGCAAGCGCGTCGGGCAGATCGTCGGCGCGCCGTTGCAGCTGCACGGCGAGTCGCGCCAGCAGATCGACAGACGCGTGCGCGAGCTGCTGGGCCGCGTCGGGCTCAACCCCGAGCACGTCAACCGCTTCCCGCACGAGTTCTCCGGCGGCCAGCGGCAGCGGATCGGGATCGCCCGCGCGCTCGCGACCGAGCCGAAGCTGATCATGCTCGACGAGCCGGTCTCGGCGCTCGACGTCTCGATCCAGGCGCAGGTGATCAACCTGCTCGACGACCTCCAGGACGACTTCGGCCTCTCCTACGTCTTCGTCGCCCACGACCTCTCGGTCGTGCGCCACGTCTCCGACCGGATCGCCGTCATGTACCTCGGCAAGATCGTCGAGTCCTCGCCGTCGGAGGAGCTGTACACGAAGCCGATCCACCCGTACACGGTCGGGCTGCTGGGGGCGATCCCGATCCCCGACCCGAGGCAGAACCGCGCGCGCCGGCGGCTGGTCGTCAGCGGCGAGCCGCCGAACCCGATCGACCCGCCGAGCGGCTGCCGTTTCCGCACCCGCTGCCCGCGCGCGACCGACGTCTGCGCGCAGGTCGAACCGCAGCTGACCGAGTACCCCAACGGGCACGTCGCCGCCTGCCACCACCCGCTCAACGTGACCGCGGAGGAGATCGCGGCCTCCAGACGCTCGCCGCTGAGCCCGCTCAGCGCCGGTGAGGAGCGACCGGACTTCGTCGTCGGCACCGACGAGGCCGCCGCGGCCGTCGGCGATCACAACCTTCGCTGAGCGTCCGCGGCTCAGCCGAGCGCGGCGCGCGCGACCGCGGCCGCGGTGGCGCGCGGCCGGGCGCCCGCCTGCGGCGTCACGACGGTGACGGTCACGAGCCGTCTGCCGTCGGTCGCGCTCAGCTCGCGCGCGGCGGCCACCCAGGCGGCGCCGACGCCGATCCCGCCGATCTCGACCGGCAGCTCGGCGCGCGGGTCGCCGAGATGAGCCTGGCCGCGTTCGACGACCGTGCGGCTGAAGCGGGTGAGCGCCTGCGGGGCGCTGTCGATGGTCACGCGGACGGCCGTCGCGCTGACGCGGAACGTGCAGGTCAGCACGTTCGGCGCGCGGTCGTCGAGCTGGCCGCGCGCGCCGTCGCCGAGCGCGGCCGCGATCGCCCGTGGGCAGAGCGATCCGGCCTGTCGCTGCGGCTCCGTGCCGCTGCCGCAGCCAGCCGTCGCGGCGACGGCCGCGACGGCGAGCCCCGCGCCGAAATGTGAGAGATGTCTTCTCAAAGCGCTACCTTCGGACGCACATCGGGTTCAACCCCGCAGGAGAGCCTGCCACGTTCGGTTGCCGGCGGGCTCGGAAAGGGTGCGGGAGTTCCCTCGCATCTGCCGGAACGAGACATGAAGGAGGCCGCCTCAGTGCGCCAACGGATCTTGCTCGTCGCCATGACGGGTCTCGCGCTGCTTGTGCCCGCCGTCACGGCGAGCGCGAACAGCAAGCAGTTCACGACCGTCGAAGCGCCGGGCGAGCTGCTCAGCGGATCGCCGGGAGCAGCGCTCGACGAGATCGAGAGCCTGGGAGCGGACGGCATCCGCATCCAGCTCAGCTGGCGCGGGCTCGCGCCCTCCCCGGAGGCGAGCCGGGCGCCGTCGTTCAACGCCACCGATCCCGGCTCCTACAGCGGCTGGGAGCGCTATGACGCCGCCGTCGACGGCGCGCGCGAGCGCGGCCTGAAGGTCCACCTGACGATCGGCGGCGCCGCCCCCGACTGGGCGACCTCGCGCGGCGACGGCCTGACGCGCCCCAACGCGGTCGCATTCGGCAAGTTCGCGACCGCCGTCGGCCGCCACTTCGGCGGCAAGATCTCGTGGTGGTCGATCTGGAACGAGCCGAACCTCGGCAAGTTCCTCAAGCCGATCGCCAAGAACGAGAGCGCGACGGTCTACCGCAACCTCTACCTGAGAGCGTATTCCGGCCTCAGAAGCGCGGGCGTGCGGACGCCGATCCTGGTCGGCGAGCTGGCCCCGATCGGCAACGCGATCCGCGACATCGGCACGATCCGCCCGATCCAGTTCCTGCGCTCGATGCTCTGCCTCGACAAGAACTACAGACGCGCGAAGCGCACGCGCTGCGCGAAGCTGCCGACGCAGGGCCTCGCGATCCACCCGTACTCGACGAGAGCCGGGCCGTTCCTGACGCCGCCGACCGACAACCTCACGATCGGCGTCCTCTCGCGCGCGACGCAGGCGCTCGACAAGGCGGCGCGCGCCGGCGCGATCGCTCGCGGCCTGCCGCTGTACATCACCGAGTTCGGCGTCCAGAGCTACCCCGACAAGCGCGTCGGCGTGCCGCTCGACGTGCAGTCGGACTACCGCTCGATCGCCGAGTACATCTCGTACACGAACGGGCGCGTGAAGTCGTTCTCGCAGTACCTGCTGCGCGATGACGACGACGACACCGGCGGCAGCCGCTACGGCGCCTTCGAGTCGGGCCTGTTCCTCTTCAGAGGGCGCAAGCCGAAGCCGGCGCTGCACAGCTTCCGCCTGCCGCTCGTCGTGGTCGCCAGCAGATCGTCGAGAGCGCGCGCGACGCTGTGGGGCCTCGTGCGGCCGGGCAAGCAGGCCCGCCGCGGCGGCACCGTCACGCTCGAGTTCGCCGACAAGGGCCGCGGCTGGAAGAAGCTCGCCAGCCAGCGCTTCTCCTCCAGCGGCTACTTCAAGCGCGCCGTGACGACGAGATCCGGGCGCAAGTTCCGCGTCAAGTGGACGGCGCCCGACGGCACCAGATACACCGGGCCGGCGACGGTCGCGCGCAGCGCGGCGCCGACGGCGTAGCAGCGGTCCGGCCGTGAGCGAGGGCGCCGCGTGGCGCCCTCGCGCCATTGCGGGCGAACCCGCGCCGTGCGCGGGTTCGTCGGCATGGTGCGCTACCTTCGGGGCGCCGGCGCGTTGAAGCCGGCATGAGCCCGCTCGTCTTTCGACAGGTCAGCGGGCCCACCTCACCGGGCCTCGGGCCAGGTGGTTCGACCCCGATGAAGGAGAACGCCTTCGTGCGCCAACGGATCCTGCTGGTCCTCGTCACTGCCCTCGCACTGCTCGTGCCGACGGTCGCCGCGAGCGCGAACAGCTCGCAGTTCACGACCGTCGAAGCCCCACGCGAGCTGACGACGGTCGGCGTCTCGCCGGACCCCGTGCTCGACGAGATCCAGTCGCTCGGCGCCGACGGCATCCGTCTCCAGCTCGGCTGGCGCGGCGTCGCGCCGTCGCCGGAGTCGCGCACGAAGCCGTCGTTCAACGCGACCGACCCGTCCGCCTACAGCGGCTGGGAGAAGTACGACACGGCGATCGACGCGGCGCGCGAGCGCGGCCTGCTCGTCCACCTGACGATCACCGGCGCGGCGCCGACGTGGGGCACCGCCGGCAAGGACCCGGAGGGTCTCAACCGGCCCGACGCGGCCGAGTTCGGCAAGTTCGCCACGGCCGTCGGCCGGCGCTACGGCGCCAAGGTCGCCTACTGGTCGATCTGGAACGAGCCCAACCTCGGCAAGCTGCTGAAGCCGATCTACGACGGCTCCAGCAACAGACTGCTGAGCCCGATCACGTACCGCAACCTCTACATCAGCGGCTACTCGGGCCTCAGAACGGCGGGCGTGCGCAAGCCGGTCTTCGTCGGCGAGCTGGCGCCGCAGAGAAACAGCTCGCGCACCTTCGGCACCGTCGCGCCGATCGACTTCCTGCGCGGCATGCTCTGCCTCGACAAGAGCTACAAGCCGGTCAAGGTGGGCGGCAAGCGCTGCTCGAAGCTGCCGACGCAGGGCTTCGCGATGCACCCGTACTCGACGCAGGCCGGCCCGTTCTTGAGACCGGCCGACCAGGGCAACGTCGTGATCGGCGTGCTCGACCGTCTCACGAGAGCGCTCGACAGAGCCGCGGCCGCCGGTGCGATCCCCGCCCGCCTGCCGCTCTACCTGACGGAGTTCGGCGTCCAGAGCAAGCCAGACGCGCTGATCGGCGTGTCGCTGGAGAAGCAGTCGGACTTCCGCTCGATCGCGGAGCGGATCGCGTACCTGAACCCGCGCGTGAAGTCGTTCTCGCAGTACCTGATGCGCGACGACCAGAACGACACCGGCCGCGCGTACGGCTCGTTCGAGTCCGGTCTCTACCTCTACAAGGGCAACAAGCCGAAGCCGGCGCTCTACAGCTTCCGGCTGCCGCTCGTCGTCGTCCCGGGCAGAAGCGCCACGTCGGCGACGCTGTGGGGCCTCGTGCGCCCGGCGAAGGCGGCCGGCTCGGTGACGCTGCAGTACAGAGACAGCGGCGCCTGGAGAACGCTCGGCAGACAGCGCTTCGCCGGCAACGGCTACTGGCAGCGGACCGTCACGACGACGGCGAAGCGCTCGTGGCGCGTCTCCTGGAAGGCGCCCGACGGCGAGACGTACAACGGCCCCGCGACGAGAGCGCACACGAAGCCGTAACGGCTGCGTGCGCGTCGCCCGCCTCGCGGCGATCGGAACGGCCGGAGGGCTCTTCAGCGGGCTCTTCGGCGTCGGCGGCGGCACCGTGATGGTGCCGCTGCTGCTGTTGTGGATGGGCTACGAGGCGCGCGCCGCGGCGGCGACCTCGCTCGGCGCGATCGTCTTGACGGCCGCCTTCGCGGCGGCGACGCAGGGGCTCTACGGCAACGTCGACGTGCTCGCCGGCGTGCTCGTCGGGATCCCCGCGATCGGCGGCGTGCTGCTCGGCACCTGGCTGCAGCAGCGCGTCCACAGCGACACGATCGCCTTCGCCTTCGCGGCGCTGCTGGTCGTCGCGGCGGTCCAGCTGGTGATCGCCTGATGGACGGCGACCTGCTGCTGGCGGCGGTGATCGGCGTCTTCGCCGGGATCGCCTCCGGGCTGCTGGGGATCGGGGGCGGGATCCTGTTCGTCCCGGCGCTGACGCTCGTGCTCGGGCTCGGGCAGGTCGAGGCGCAGGCGACTTCGCTGCTGGCGATCGTGCCGGTGGCGCTCGTCGGCAGCTGGAACCAGCGCCGCTACGGCAACCTCAGAATCCGCGACGCGGGCGTGATCGGGCTGCTGTCGATCGGCGGTGCCGTCGTCGGCGTCGCGCTCGCCAACGTGCTGCCGGAGCGCGCGCTCAGAATCGGCTTCGCGCTGCTGATGCTCAACCTCGCGCGCCAGCTCGTGCTGCGCGGTCGCAGAGACCGCCGCGCGCGCCTGGCCGCCTAACCGGTGTTGCGCATGCCCGCCGCGATCCCGGCGACCGTGTGCAGCAGCGGCGTCTGGGCGTCGGCGTCGTCGGCGCGAGCGCGGCGCAGCAGGTCGACCTGCACGTGCGAGAGCGGGTCGATCCACGGGTTGCGGTGCGTCAACCGCTTCAGCAGCGCCGGCGTGTCGCCGAGCAGCGAGTCGTTGCCGGTGATCTGCAGCACGCGCTCGACGAGCCGCTCGTGCTCGTCGCGGATCGGGTTCCACAGCTCGCGCGCCGCTCTGTCTCTGACGAGCTCGAAGTAACGCTCGGCGACGCCGAGGTCGCTCTTGAAGAGCGACACCTCGAGCGTCGAGATGACCATCCGGAAGAACGGCCAGTCGTCGCGCATCTCGCGCTGGAGGCCGAGGTCGCCGCCGTGCAGCGCGCTGCCGGCGCCGTACCAAGCCGGCAGCAGCAGGCGGTTCTGCATCCACGCGAAGACCCACGGGATCGCGCGCAGCTCGCGCAGCTTGCGGCCGCCGCGCGAGGCGGGGCGCGAGCCGATGTTGAGGTCGGCCAGCTCGTCGAGCGGCGAGGCCTGGTGCAGCAGCGCGTCGAAGCGCTCGTCGTCGTAGATCAGCGCGCGGTAGGTGGTGCGCGAGCTGTCGGCGAGCCGCTGCGCCTCGGCGCGGTAGCGCGCCGGCGGCTCGGCCGGCGGCGCCAGCGTCGCCAGCACGACGCCCGAGAGCGTCTGCTCCAGCGCGCGCTGCGCCAGCTCCGGATGCGAGTAGCGCTGGGAGATCACCTCGCCCTGCTCGGTGATGCGGATGCGGCCGCGGATCGAGCCGGGCGGCTGCGCGACGATCGCGCGGTGGCTGGGGCCGCCGCCGCGCGAGGTCGAGCCGCCGCGGCCGTGGAAGAAGCGCAGCTTCACCTCGTGCTCGTCGGCGGCCGCCATCAGCCGCTCCTGCGCCGCATACAGCTCCCACTGGGCCGAGACGAAGCCGCCGTCCTTGGCCGAGTCGGAGTAGCCGAGCATGATCTCCTGGCGCCGCTCGCAGCCGTTGAGGTGGGTCGCGTAGGCGGGGTCGGCGTAGAGCGCGTCCATCGTCGCCTCGGCGCGCGTGAGGTCGTCGACGGTCTCGAACAGCGGCACGATCGGCAGCGCCTCGAGCGTGTCGCGGCCGACGCCGGCGCGGCGCAGCAGGTAGAGCGTGCAGAGCACGTCGGAGGGCTGCTCGGCCATCGAGATGATCACGCTGCCGAGCGCGCGGGCGCCGTGGCGGCGGACGCCTTCGGCGATCGCGGCGAAGGCGAGCAGGACGCTGTCCTCGCTGGCGGCGTCGTGGGCGCGCTGGTCGGTCCCCTCCAGCGCCGGGATCGCCTTCGCCAGCAGCGCCTGGCGGCCGGCCTCGTCGGCGTCGCCGTAGCCCTGGACGAGACGCCCGACGGCGGCCTGCAGCGGGCCGGCGTTCTGGCGCACGTCGAGCGCCGCGAGGTGGAAGCCGAAGGTCCGCACCTGCACCAGCAGGCGGGCGATCTTGCCGGCGGCGACGCGCGCGGAGGAGAGGCTGTCGCGCACCAGCTCGAGGTCGGCGGCCAGCTCGGCGGGGCTGCCGTAGCCGCCCGGCTCGCGCCCGCGGGTGCGGTCGAGGCGGCCGAGGATCAGGCCGAGCTTGCGGCGGAACGGCTCGTGCGGGTTGCGGCGGCCGCTCTCGACGTCGGGCAGCTCGACCTCGTCGCGCTCGATCGAGGCGCGCAGCGAGGGGGAGAGGAAGACGTGGTCGTCGGCCTGCGAGAACTCCCTCGCGAGGTCGTCGACGCGCTGACGCAGCAGCGCGAGCGCGGTCGCGCGGTGCATCGAGAGCGTCCGCTCGATCGACTCGGGGCCGACCTCGGGGTTGCCGTCCATGTCGCCGCCGGCCCACGAGCCGAAGCGCAGCGGCGGCTGCGGCGGCGGCCAGGCGACGCCGAAGCAGCGCGACAGCTCGGCCGCCAGCGGCGGGATCGCGTCGAACAGGACCGCCTCGAAGAAGAACAGCGTGCGGCGCACCTCGTCCTCGACCAGCGGCCGCACGCGGCGGACCTCGTCGGTCTGCCACCAGGTCGTCAGCACCTCGCGCAGCTCGTCCTCCAGCTGGCGGCGCTGGGTCGCGCCGACGCGCGGGTCGTCGAGCTTCTCCATGATCCGCCAGACCGACTGCTGGTGGTCGAAGACCGAGCGGCGCGTCGCCTCGGTCGGGTGGGCGGTCATCACGAGCCGCACGTCGAGCGCCTGCAGCCCCTCGGCGACCTTCGAGCGCGGCACCTGGCTGACGGCGCCGACGGTCGCCGCGAGCGACTCGCGCTGCGGCACGCTCGTGTCGGAGTCGTACTCGCGCCGGCGGCGAAGCCGCTCCAGCTCCTCGGCGATGTTCGCCAGCTGCAGCTGCATCGAGCAGGCGCGCACGTACGGCGCCAGCCGCGCGGCCGGCTGGCCGCGCAGGAACGTCAGCAGCTGGTCGCCCTGCGCGCTGTCGCCGTCGCGCAGCGCCGCGGCGCTGTCGCGCAGCCAGAAGAGCCGTTCGCGGAAGGCGCGCCCGTTCTGCTCCTCGAGCACGTCGCCGAGCAGTCGTTCGAGCAGGGCGGTGTCGCGATCGAGCGCGTCGAGGGCTGGGGCGGTGGCGTTCATCTCGTACCCATTGTGGCGTGCAGCGCCGTGGAACAGATGTTCCGCGCGTGAAGATCGCGGGGGCGCCGAGTGCTCCACGCGTCGAAATCTGCGCAGTGGGCGCGTCGACATGCGCGGAGCAGCGCCGTGCAGCGCTCAAGGAACGGGGCTGTCTGCCGAAACATCTGGCGACCTGAACGTGGGCGTTCGCCTGAGCGCCGCAATTCGAGGAGACGAGGAGCACGGCGTGAAGGGCTTCCTGGGCATTCGCTGGACCGTTGGACGCAAGCTCGCGCTGGCCTTCGGGGCGATGGTCGCGATCGTGCTCACGATGGGGACGATCTCGTTCGTCAACCTCGCCTCCTTCGAGGACGACCACGGCCGCGTCGTCGCCGCCGCCACGCCGGCGCTCGACGACGCCACGCGCGCTCGCGTCGAGACGCTCAACGACGACTTCAGCGCGCGCATCGACAGCTCGCGCGTGCTGCTCGTCGTCGCGCTCGTCGGCGCGACGCTGCTGGCGATCGCGCTCGCGCTGTGGATCACGCTGGCGCTGAGAATGCGCGTGCGGCGGGTGCTGGCGCGGCTCGACCACCTGCGCGACGACTGCGTCAGCGACCTCAACGAGGGCCTCGCCGCCGTCGCGCGCGGCGACATGACCGTCGAGGTGCAGTCGACGACGAGACCGATCTCGAGAGTCTCCAGCGACGAGATCGGCGAGATCCAGGTCGGCGTCAACGAGATCCTCGAGAAGACCGTCACCTC
>DATIOB010000608.1:0-6089 GCA_035473605.1 Conexibacter sp. | reverse complement strand
CGGCGAGCCGGGAAACGGGTTGTCCGACGGCACGCTGCCGTCGGGGTTGACGCGCACGATCTTGCCGTTGCGCGAGTCACGCTGCTGCGCGAGGTCGGGGTCGGCGGCGTCGCCGACGCCGGCGTACAGCTTGCCTTCGGGACCGAAGGCGATCCGTCCGCCGTTGTGGTTGAAGGCGCGCGCCAGACCGGTGACGATCGCGCGCGGTCTGCCGCCCAGTCTGAAGCGCACGATGCGGTTGTCCGCGGCGGAGGTGAAGTAGGCGTAGACGAGCCGGTCGGTCGAGTATCTGGGCGAGACCGCCAGTCCGAGCAGCCCGCCCTCGCCGGCGCCCGTGTCGACGCCCGGCACCCGCATCACCATGCGCGCGCTGCCGCCGCCGGCCGGGATCCGCTTGATCCGCCCGGTCGTGCGCTCCGCCACCAGCGCGTCGCCGCCGGGCAGGAACGCGATCCCCCACGGCACCTCCAGGCCCGTCGCGATCGTTCTCGCCGCGGCGCTCTCGGCGGCCGGCGCGTCGGCGTCGTCCGATCCGGAGTCCGAGTCGGACGCGCAGGCGGCCGGCGCGAGCGTCAGCGGGGTCAGCAGGAGGAGCGTGAGAAGAAGGCGGCGCATCCCATGACCCTGCCCGCCCTCGCCGCGGAGATCACGTCGGCCGCGAAGGCGAGCCGCAAGGCGAGCGTTCGCAATGCCCGCGAGCGCTCAGCGCGAGCCTGGCACCACGACCCGCGCGCTGATCCGCTCGATCAGCTGCGCGAATGTGAGGCCGGCGTGCTCGGCCGCGAGCGGGGTCGGGCCGGTCTCCGTCAGGCCGGGGATCGTGTTGATCTCCAGCACCCACGGCTCGTCGCCTTCGAGGCGGATGTCGACGCGGGCGAAGTCGCGGCAGCCGGCAGCGCGGTAGGCGTCGGCGGCGACCTGTCTGACGCGCGCGTCGACGGCCTCCGGCAGACCGGCGAGGCGGACCTCCGACTGGCCGATCTCGTAGTGGGCCTGGAAGGAGTAGTACTCCTCGGAGGCCATCACGATCTCGACGACCGGCAGCGGCTCGGGCGCGTCGGCGGGGCCGAGCACCGTCACGGCCAGCTCGCGGCCGGGCACGAACCGCTCCAGCAGCACGCGGTCGTCGTAGCTCATCGCGCCGAGCACGGCGCCGCCGAGCTGCGAGCGCTCCTGCACGACCGAGAGGCCGAACGACGAGCCCTGGCGGGCCGGTTTGACGACCATGCGGCCGTCGAACTGCTGCCACAGCGCGTCGAGCGTCTTGCCGGCGCCGTAGTCGGCGAACGCCTGCTTGGTGAAGGAGTGCCACGACGGCGTCGGCACGTCGCGCAGCTCGCAGAGGCTCTTGAAGGTGTGCTTGTCGAGGCAGATCGCCGAGGCGAGCGCGTCGGAGCCGGTGTACGGCACCTGCAGGATCTCCAGCAGATCCTGGACGGTCCCGTCCTCGCCGCCGACGCCGTGGAGGGCGATGAAGACGAAGTCGGGCTCGGCCCGCTGCACCACGTCGACGAAGTCGGCGCCGACGTCGACCAGCTCGACCGCGTGGCCGAGCTGCTTCAGCGCCTTCGCCGCCTGCTGGCCGGAGCGCGCGCTGACCTCGCGCTCGAGCGACCGTCCGCCGTAGGCGACGAGCGCGCGGCTCATGCGGCGTTCGCCGCGTGGCGGTCGATCAGGGCGGAGGCGAAGCTGCGCGTCGTCGAGCGCTCCTCGCGCGCCTCGGCGAGGCCGATCGCGAGCAGCTCGTCGAGCAGGTCCGGGAAGGCCAGCCCTCTCGGTTCGAACAGGTAGAAGGCGAACGAGCCCGGCACCGTGTTCGGCTCGTTGACGACGATCCGCTCTGGTGCGCCGTCGGCGGCGGGCAGCACGAAGAAGTCGTAGCGCACGACGCCGGCGACGCGCAGCGCGCGGTGCGCCTTCGCCGCTTCGTGGCGGATCCGCTCGCGCAGCTCGGGGTCGACGTCGGCGGGGATGATGCGGTCAGCCGACGCCATCCCGGCGCCGCCCTCCGACGACCCGGCCGCGCCGGCCTTGCCGCCGCCGCCCTTCGCCCCGCCGCCCTTCGCACCGGCAGCGCCCTTCGCGCCGGAGCCGCCGGCCGACAGGTACTTGTCCTCGAACGTCAGGCCGGCCTCGCCGCCGAGCGGCCGCTCGACCTCCGAGACGGTCAGCTCCCCGCCGGGACGGCCGAGGACGGCGCAGTTCAGCTCGGTCGCCCCGGTCGCGAACGGCTCGACGACCGCCTGGCGGTCGAGCTCGAAGGCCAGCTCCAGCGCCTCCTCGACCTCATGCGCGTCGCCGCAGCGGGCGACGCCGATCGAGGAGCCGAGCGTCGCCGGCTTGACGACGACCGGCGGCGGAAAGTCGGTCGCGAGGTCGGTCAGGACCGCTGCGCGGTCGGCCTCCCACTCGCCGCGCTCGATGCGGCGATGCGGCAGCACGTCGATCCCCGCCTCCTTCAGCACCGTCTTGGCGAGGTGCTTGTCCATCCCGACCGCGAACGCCGCGACGCCGCGCCCGGAGTGCGGGATCCCGGCCAGCTCGAGCGCGCCGAGCAGCGCGCCGTCCTCGCCGCCGGTGCCGTGGATCGCGTTCAGGACGAGCGAGATCGGCAGCGCTCTGTCACCGCGCAGGCGCGAGTTCGAGGGCTCGACGAAGGGGCCGTCGGCGGCGCCGAGGCGCAGCTCCAGCGGCCGCGCGCCGCGCGGCGGCGACTGCGTGAAGGCCGCCACGTCGCGCAGCTCCTCGCCCGTCCACCAGCGGCCGTCCTTGCCGACGTAGAGCGGGATCACCGTGTGGCGCTCCGCCAGCACGGCCATCGCCTGCTGGGCGGTGATGATCGAGACGTCGTGCTCGACCGAGGGGCCGCCGAAGACGACGCCGACGGTCTGTCCGGAGGGGAGAGGCATGGGGCGGAAGGGTATCGTTCGCCCCTCCGTGAACGCGACTTCCGGCCCCACCTCCACCCTCACCGTCGACGGCCTGCGCATCCGCGTCGCGCACACCAGACCCGCGGGGATCGACGATCCGCCGGTCGTGATCGTGCTGCACGGCTGGGGCGCGTCGATCGACGCGGTCGGCTCGATCCTCGCCGGGCTCAGGGACAAGGCCGAGCTGGTCGCCCTCGACCTGCCCGGCTTCGGCGAGTCCGACATGGTCCCCGCCGCCTGGGGCAACGCCGACTACGCCGCCTTCGTGATCAAGGTCGCCGACCAGCTCGGGCTGACGCGCTTCGCGCTCGTCGGGCACTCGCGCGGCGCGGCGATCTCGATCGTGCTCGCCTCCGATCCGGCGACTCGCGAGCGGATCGAGCGGATGGTGCTGACCGGCGCCGTCGGCATCAAGCCGAGACGCAAGCCCTCCTACTACGTGAAGGTCGCCTCGGCCAAGCTCGGCCGCGTGATCGGCGCCGTCGGCGGACCGCCCGGCAAGCGGCTGCAGCAGCGGATCCGCGCTCGCGCCGCCTCGGCCGACTGGCTCGCCGCCCCCGAGGCGCTGCGCGGCACGCTGCGCGCCGTGCTCGCGGAGGACATCAGCCCGCGCCTGCCGCACGTCGCCGTCCCGACGCTGCTGATCTGGGGTCCCGACGACGACGCGACCCCGCTGTGGATGGGCGAGCAGATGGAGCGCGAGATCCCCGGCGCCGGCCTCGTCGTGCTGAGAGGCGGCGGCCACTTCGCCTACGCCGAGCTGGCCGGCGAGTTCAACGTGATCGCCGCCCACTTCCTGACGCAGGCTGGAGCCAGATGACCGTCCTCGCATCCGCGCTGATCGCGCTCGGCGCGCTGATCGCGCTCGGCGGCGCCAGCCACCTGCTGCTGCACGTCTTCCAGCAGGAGCACTACGAAGCCCGCCGTCTCTACCTCTGGATCGGCCAGGCGACGGCGATCCGGCTGGCGCTGCCGGAGGCCGGCCTCGTCTTCGTCGCCTCCGTCGCGACCGCGCTCGCGGGCGCCTCCAACGACGTGCTCGGGATCGTGCTGGCGATCGGCCTGGTCGCGATGACGGCGCGCGCCGCGCGCGTCGTCTGGCTGCGCGAGCAGATCAAGCCGCTCGTCTTCACGCCGCGCGCCAGACGGCTGTTCGGCCTGCAGCTGACGGTCGCCGCGCTCGTGCTCGCGATCGGCGTCGCGCTCGGCGGCGACCAGGAGTGGGCGCCGGCGGTGACCGGCGCGGTCGGCGCGCTGCTGCTGGTGCTGGCGCCGTGGCTGCTCGGCGACGTCGTCAACCGCATGCTGAGACCGGTCCAGCAGGCCGACAACCGCCGCTTCGTGCGCAGAGCCGAGCAGCGCCTGCGCGACGTCAGACCGCTCGTCGTCGGGATCACCGGCTCCTACGGCAAGACGACGACGAAGGCGTGCGTGACCGCCGTGCTCGACCTGCTCGGCCCCTCGTACCCGACGCCGGCCTCGTTCAACAGCCAGCTCGGCGTCGTGCGCGCGATCAACGAGGGCCTGCTGCCGACGCACCAGTCGTTCGTCGTCGAGATGGGCGCCTACCGCACCGGCGACGTGAAGGAGCTGTGCGACCTCGTGCACCCGCGCGTCGGGGTGCTGACGGCGATCGGGCCGGCCCATCTGGAGCGCTTCGGCTCGCTCGAGGTGACCGAGCAGGCGAAGGGCGAACTGGCCGACGCGATCCCCGCCGACGGCCTCTTCGTCACGCGCGCCGACGACGAGCGCACCCTGCGCGTCGCCCGCACCCGCGCCGCCGGCCGCGTGCTGCTGTTCGCCCCCGCGCCGCACCCCGACGCCGACCTGTGGGCCGAGGACGTGCGCCTGCAGGACGGCAGAACGATCTTCGCGCTCGTGCTGAGAACGGGCGAGCGGGCCGAGGTGCGCGCCCGCCTGCTCGGCGAGCACAACGTCGCCAACCTGCTCGCCGCGGCCGCCGTCGGCGTCGGCCAGGGGCTGGCGCTCGCCGACGTGGCGCGCGCGCTCGGCCGCGTCGCACCGCCCGACCACCGCCTCTCCCCGATCGTCAACAGAGCGGCCGGCGTCGTCGTGATCGACGACTCCTACAACGCCAACCCGGAGGGCGCCGCGGCGGCGCTCGGCGTGCTGCGCGACCACCCCGCGACGCGCCGTCTGCTCGTCACGCCGGGGATGGTCGAGCTGGGCGAGCGCGAGCGCGAGGAGAACCGCCGCCTCGGCGAGCTGGCCGCCGGCGTCGCCGACGTCGCCGTGCTGATCGGCCCGCGCGGTGAGGACGTGCGCGACGGGATGCTCGCCGCGGGCGCCTCCGCCGACCAGCTGCACCACTTCCCCGACGGCCCCAGCGCCCACGCGAAGGTCGCCGAGCTGACGCGCGCCGGCGACGTCGTGCTGTTCGAGAACGACCTGCCCGACGTCTACGCGTAGACCGGGCGCGCGGCCGCGCGATTCACGAAGGTCTCACGAGGGCTTCCGCGCTACTTCGCCTCTGTTGGCGCGTTTGCGCTGATCATGAACACGAGAAGCCTGAGACGCCTGACGCTGCCGGCAGTGCTGCTGGTGAGCCTCGCGGCAGCCGCTCCCTCAGCCCATGCGCTCGGCTTCGCCGAGGCAGCGGGATCGCCGTACCTGGGCGGGGACCTCTCCGAGAGCGCCGTCGCCGACTTCGACGGCGACGGCAACGCCGACATCGTGACGGCGTACGCGACGCCGCCCTACACGACCACCCCGCGTGTCGGGGAGGTCGTCGTGCGGCTCGGCGACGGCAGCGGCGGATTCACCGCCCGCGCGCCGGTCGTGCCCGACGCAGCGCCGGACTCGCTCGCCGTCGGCGACCTCGACGGCGACGGCGCGCCCGACGTCGTCGCAGTCGGCATCGACGGAACGCTGACGGCGCTGCTCGGCGACGGCGACGGCGACCTCACGAGAGCGTGGACGAGCGGAGCCCTCGGCAGACGGCCGTCCGTCACGATCGCCGACGTGACCGGCAGCTCCGCTCCTGACCTGCTGGTGTCGGAGTACTTCAGCTTCGCTCCCGGCCGTGTCGACGTCCTGGTCGGCGCGGGCGACGGGACCTTCAGCCCGGGCACCACGATCGCTGTCAACCAGGGACCGAGCCGTGCCGCCATCGCCGATCTCGACGGTGACGGCATCAAG
>DATIOB010000607.1:0-1681 GCA_035473605.1 Conexibacter sp. | reverse complement strand
CGCGGCGGTCGTGGATCGTCCAGGGACCGGCGTCGGCGCCCAGCTCGGCGGCGACCTCGGCCAGCTCCTGCTCGCGCGAGCGCCGCCTCCAGCCGTGCCGGCCGCGCTCGGCGACCTGCGTGACGGCGGTCGCAAAGCGCTCGACGCGCGGCGCCTCGACCGTGCCCGGCTCGTCGCCGAGCTGGTTGAGCGCGGCGGTCAGCGCGCGGTGCAGATGCGCGACGGTGCCGCGCTCGCGCGGGCGCGGCAGCAGCGCGCGGTCGATCGCGTCGCACAGCTCCGGCGGCAGGTCGCGCCGTTGGCGCTCCAGCGGCGGCAGCGTCGCGCCGAGCCGGCGCGCGGTCGCGACCGCCGTCCCGGCGCGGATCGGATTGACGCCGGAGAAGGCCTCGTAGAGCACGAGCGCGGCGGCGTAGAGGTCGGCCGGCGCGCCGGCCTCTCTGCCCTCCGCCTGCTCGGGCGCCATGTACGCGAGCGTCCCGACGACGTCGCCGGTGCGCGTCAGCGCCTCCGCGCCGACCCCTTCGACGATCCGCGCGACGCCGAAGTCGGTCAGCTTCGCCGGCGGGCCGCCTGCGTGCGGCGCGTCGGGCACGAGCACGTTCGAGGGCTTGACGTCGCGGTGGACGACGCCCTGCGCGTGCGCGTGGGCGAGCGCCTGCAGCAGCGCGATCCCGATCTCGGCGACGTCGCGGTCCGACAGCGCGCCGGCGCGCAGCAGGTCGGCGAGCGTGCCGCCGCGCACCAGCTCGGTGACGAGGTAGGTCGTGCCGTCCTCGCTGCCGGCCTCGTAGAGCGTCACGATCGCGGGATGGGCGAGCCGCGCCGCCGCGCGCGCCTCCTGCTCGGCGCGGCCGGAGGCGTGGTCGAGCGCGATCGCCTTGACGGCGACGTCGCGCCCCAGGCGCTCGTCACGCGCCAGCCAGACGACGCCGAAGGCGCCCGAACCGAGCTGCGCGAGCAGGCGGTAGCGATCGAGCACGAGCTGCTCTGCGCCGTGTCCAGCCAGGCGCGCGGTCGGTGCGTCGGTCCGGCTCACTCTCCGGTGTTCCACGTTTTGCAGGCACTCCCTCCCGCATGTCGAACCCCGTGCGGGGGCACGAATCCCCCAAGTCCGGCCGCACGGCTGGTCATACTGATCGTTCCGGGTTTCTCAAGGAGCATGATTTTTGTCGTTCTTCGACGAGGCTGACGAGCCGCGCACAACGCCACGGCCGCGCCGCGCTCCGTCCGGGGGCGGCAGCCGCCGACCCCCTGCTGCCGACGACCAGACGCTGCTGGTGCGTCGGCTGGTCGCTGCCGGAGCGGTCGTCGTCGTGCTGGTGTTGATGGTCGTCCTCGTGCGGGGCTGCGTCAACAGCGGTCGTGAGCAGGCGCTCAAGGATTACAACCGCGAAGTGACCACGTTGATGCAGGCATCCAGAACAGAGGTCAGCACACCGCTGTTCGCCGCGCTGACGGGCGCCGCCGGCCAGAGAGGCGAGCAGGTCACGGAGGCGATCGCGCAGCTGCGCGCCGTCGCCGAGAGACAGCTCGACAGCGCCCGCGCGCTCGACGCGCCCGACCAGGTCGCCGACGCGCAGCACAACCTCGAGCTGCTGCTGTCGCTGCGCGAGGACGGCGTGAGGGTGATCGCCGACAGAATCCAGCAGGCGATCGGCACCTCCGCCTCCGCGCAGAC
>DATIOB010000606.1:0-4659 GCA_035473605.1 Conexibacter sp. | reverse complement strand
CGGGGCGGTTTTCACGAATTCGCAGATCAACTTCGCAACCTTCTGTTGTTTGGCCCGTTGACGTTGGCGGAACTCTCCACCAAATCGTCCTCGCGGCGCCCACCGTATGTCCACTTCCTCTTTCGAAGTCATCCCTCCTTCCCTCGCCTCGGCACCGCAGCCCGCGGCTGCCCCGGCGCTGCCGGTCGTCGAGCAGATCTCCGTGCTCGACGTCCCGCTCGCGCTGACCGACTACGAGCGCGCGCTCGACTGGATCGACGCCGCCGTCGCCGCCGGAGCGCGTGAGTACGTCTGCGTCGCCGCCGTCCACACGGTGATGGAGTCGCGTGAGGACGAGGCGCTGCGCAGCGCCGTCGCGGGCGCGGCCTTCACCGTCCCGGACGGTCAGCCGCTGGCATGGGCGCTGCGCGCGCTCGGCCACGACATCGACAGCCGCGTCTACGGCCCCGAGCTGATGGCGCGCGCCTGCGAGCGCGCCGCCCGCAGCGGCCAGCGCCACTATCTCTACGGCGGACGCGACCAGAGCGCGCTCTTCAAGCTGACGCTGAGACTGCGCCAGCGCTTCCCCGGCCTGCGCATCGTCGGCGGCTACTCGCCGCCGTTCCGCGCGATGTCGGAGGCCGAGCTGGACGCGGTCGCGGCCGACATCAACCGCGCCCGCCCGGACGTCGTCTGGGTCGGCATCGGCGTGCCGAAGCAGGAGAAGTGGATGGCCGCGATGCGCGACCGCCTCGACGCCCCCGTGCTGGTCGGCGTCGGCGCCGCGTTCGACTTCCACGCCGGCCTCGTGCCGCAGGCGCCCGGCTGGATGCAGCGCCACGGTCTCGAATGGCTCTACCGCCTCAAGCAGGAGCCGAGACGGCTGTGGAAGCGCTACGCGCGCCACAACCCCCGTTTCGTGACGGGATTTGCGAAGCAGTGGGTCGCAGATCGCCGCGGCCGCGCCGCCCGCTAGCCTCTTCGGGGTTATGAGCGACTCCGTCCCCGACGTCGCGGTCATCGGCCTCGGCCGGATCGGACTCCCCCTCGCCCTCAGCTTCGCCGACCGCGGGCTGTCCGTGATCGGCGTCGACAAGGACGCCACCCGCCTCGACGCGATCTCCGCCGGCCGGATGCCGTTCAAGGAGACCGGCGCCGACGAGCTGATCGAGCGCGTCCACGCCTCCGGCCGGCTGACGACGACCTCCTCGGTCGCCGACGCCGCCGCCGCCAACGCGATCGTGCTGACGCTCGGGACGCCGTCGCTGTCGCACATCGAGATCGACATGAGCGACATCCGCTCGGTCCTCGACGACCTGCTGCCGCTGCTGCGCCCCGGCCAGACGATCGTGCTGCGCTCGACGATCGCGCCCGGCACGACCGAGTTCGTCGCCGGCTACCTGGAGCGCAAGCGCGGCCTGCGCGCCGGCGAGGAGATCTTCGTCGCGCACGCGCCGGAGCGGATCGCCGCCGGCCGCTTCCTCGAGGAGATCGACACGCTGCCGTGCATCATCGGCGGCGTCGGCGAGGAGGCCGGCGCGCGCACCGCCGCCCTGTTCGGGGTCTTCGACGCCGAGATCGTGCAGACGACGCCGGTGCAGGCCGAGCTGGCGAAGATCTGGGCGAACATCATGCGCTACACGACCTTCGCGCTGCCAAACCTGCTGATGATGGACTGCGAGCAGTACGGCGCGAACGTCTTCGAGGTGATCGACCTCGTCAACAAGGACTATCCGCGCGGCGGCCTCGCCCAGCCCGGCTTCACCGCCGGCACCTGCCTGCGCAAGGACTTCGCCTTCTCCGAGGAGCGCTCCAACGCCCCCGGCATGCTGCTGGCCGTCTCGCGCGTCAACGAGTCGGTGCCGAACTTCCTCGTCACCGGTCTCAAGCGGCGGATCGGCGGCGGCACGCTGCGCGACCGCAAGGTCGCGGTGCTCGGGCTCGCCTTCAAGCGCGACACCGACGACGAGCGCGACTCGCTCGCGCACAAGCTCGTGCGCCTGCTGGAGCGCGAGCTGGCCGACGTCGCCGTCCACGACCCGCACGTCGCCTCGCCGACGCAGCCGCTGGAGGAGGCGCTGCGCGACGCCGACGTCGTGGTCGTCGCCGCCAACCACTCCGACTTCTCGACGCCCGCGACCGCGCAGGCGATAGCGGCGCTGGCGGCCGACGACGCGCTCGTCGTCGACCCCTGGAACTGCCTCGGCAGCGGCCAGGTGTTCGCGTTCGCCGACGAGCTGACCCGCATCTCCGGAACGGAGCCCTCCCACTCATGACCCGTGTGCTCGTCACGGGCGGCGCCGGCACGATCGGCGCCGCTGTCGTCCGCCGCCTGCTGCGCGACCCCGCCTACGAGGTGCGCGTCTCCGACCAGCGCGAGGCGCCGCAGTGGATGCGCGAGGGCTGCGAGATCCACACCGGCGACCTGCGCGACGTCGCGCAGGCGCGCCAGGCGATGAAGGACTGCCCGCTGGTGATCCACCTCGCCGCGATCGTCGGCGGGATCGGCAACTTCCACAAGCTGCCGCACACGCTGACGGAGGTCAACAACGGCCTCTACAACGGCGTCTTCCGCGCCGCGCTCGACCTCGGCGTCGAGCGCTTCACGTACGTCTCCTCCTCGATGGTGTTCGAGAACGCGACCGAATACCCGACGACCGAGGCCTACCTGCCGAACTGCCCGGTGCCGACCTCCGCCTACGGCTTCTCGAAGCTGACCGGCGAGGTCTACTGCCGCGCCGCGCACGTCGAGCACGGCCTGCCGTACACGATCTGCCGCCCCTTCAACGCCTACGGACCGGGCGAGGTGCCCGATCCGGAGCCGGGCATCGCGCATATGGTCCCGGACGTGATCAAGAAGGTCCTCAGCGGCCAGAAGCCGCTGGAGATCTTCGGCTCCGGCAGACAGACGCGCACGCTCACGCACATCGACGACATCGCCGACGGCATCGTCGTCGCGACCGGGCACCCGGCGGCGCTCAACGAGGACTTCAACATCTCCGCCTCCGAGGAGCTGACGATCGCCGAGACGGCGCGGATCATCTGGGAGGCGTGCGGCGAGGATCCGGCCGCCTTCGAGCTGAAGCACCTGCCGACCTTCGAGGTCGACGTCGTGCGCCGCTGGCCGTCGGTCGAGAAGGCGAGAGAGCTGCTCGGCTGGGAGTCGCAGATCAGCGTCCGCGACGGCATCGCCCAGACGGTCGCCTGGCTGCGCGAGCAGGACCTCTCGCAGTCGAGCCACCTCAGCGCGCTGGGGAAGTAGCGCGCGCCGCTGACGGCGGACGGCCGCTCGGCCGCCCGCCATCGTGCGCGCCCCTTCAGCGCTGCTTCTTCGCCTTCGCCTGCTTCGGCGCCGCTCTCGCGCCGCAGCCGGTGACCTGGAGCTTCTGGTCGACCTGCTCCAGCACCCCGCTCTGGGCGCGGAAGTCGACGTCCGCCGTCTGGCGTCTGTTGACCGCCTGGCAGAGGTTGCGCGTGATCCCGAGCGTGCCGCGTCTGCCCGCCACGAGGTTGAGGCGGAACAGCGAGATCGGCACGTCGGGGATCGTGTCGAACGAGGTCTGCAGCGCCAGGTCTCGCGGGATCGTGACCTTGGCGGTGAGATCGATCGCGATCCCCGCGCCGGTCCCCTGGCCGCGCAGCGTGACCATCAGGTCCGGCAGTCTGCGCGCCGGGTTTCTGACGAAGTACAGCGTGCCCTTCAGCGGATCGCGCAGGACCGGCGAGCTCGCGAGGGCGGTGCCGACCGGCTTGTCGCAGCTGCCGCTCGTGAACTGCACCAGCGTGCAGGCATCCTGCACGACTCTCAGCCGCGCGTTGATCGTCTTCGGCAGCTTCACCGTCACCGCGCGGTTGTTCGCGTGGCCCGGCCGCATCCGCAGCGTCGCCGCGAACGGCGTCGTGAGGCCTCTGCCGGTCCGCCCTCTGGCGCCGACCTGCAGCGTCAGCCGCGGGTCGTACGGGAGCGAGCGGCAGCCGCCGACCTGGAAGCGCGACGAGACGGCCGCGGCGGCGCCCTGCGCCGATCGCAGCGTCCCGCCGATCCCCTTCGCCGAGCAGGAGGTCGGGTTGACCATGAAGCCCGGCTTGTCGATCGCGACCGTCACCTGGCGGATGCGCAGCGGGATGCCCTCGAGGATCGTCGGCATCGGGTCCGAGACGATTCTCAGCGCCGCCGTTCTGCGGTCGACGAAGATCGCCGCCCGCACGACGACGGTGCCGAGGTCGAACGGCCCGGCGACCGCCGGGACGACGATCGCCAGCCCATACGGCGCGCCCTTGTAGGGCCCGGTCAGGAAGACGCCTCTGCCCGGCAGCTGCAGCGGGTTGGCGCCGGCGCCGGCGGCGGCGGTGACGCTGCCGATGCGCGAGCCCGCCCCGCAGGCGGCGGCCGCCGCGGCGGCGTCGCTGCAGAGGTCGGCCGAGGCGACCATGCCCATCAGGCCGGCCGGCAGGTCGACCGTCAGATCGCCGAGGTCCTGCTGCGCGTCGTCACGCCCGAACGCGAGCGTGAACGTCGAGGAGGCGCCGGCCGCCGGGTTCGCCATCCCGGCCTTGAAGCTGGGCGCGAAGCCCAGCGGCGCGCACGGGTTGCCGTTGGCGTCCTGCGTGATCTGGAACGTGTCGCTCGTCGTGGCGACCTGGCCCGACCACGCCGTGATCTCGCTCGTGGTCGTGTAC
>DATIOB010000605.1:0-16112 GCA_035473605.1 Conexibacter sp. | reverse complement strand
GCCGCGGCTCCTGCCGGAGCTCCTGTACTGGGCGATGATGCCCTTCCTCGGCCACGCCGCGGCCGCGGAGGAGATGGAACGGCTGCGCGACGAGCCCGTCGCTGTCCCCGTCGCGCCGCCGGCCGCCGTGCCGCCGCGGCGCAGCGGCCGCAGATCGCGCGCGGGCGAGGCCGCGGACGAGCCGACGACGGTCCCGCCCCGTCGCAGCGGCCGCCGCGCGCGCAGAGCCGGCGACGCGACGTAGGCGGGCGCCGGGGCCCCGACCGGCCCGCCGCTCTAACGTTCTCCCGGCATGAGCCAACCGCCCGCAACGATCGTCGTCCCGACGCGTGACCGGCCCGACTACCTCGACGTCGCGCTCGCCTCGCTCGCGCCGCAGGCCGCCGCGCTCGGCGCCGAGCTGCTGGTGGTGCTCGACGGACCTGACCCCGCCGGCGACGCGGTCGCGCGGCGCCACGGCGCGCGCGTCGTCGCCTTCGACGCCCCGCGCGGGCTCAACGCGGCCCGCAACGCCGGCGTCGACGCGGCGGAGGCCGACCTGATCGCGTTCGTCGACGACGACGTGCAGGCGCCGCCGAGCTGGCTCGGGGCGCTGCTGGCGGCGGTCGCCGCGACGCCGGAGCGCGACGTCTTCACCGGCCCGATCCACGCCGTCCTGGAAGGCGGCGGGCCGCACGTCTGCGGCCGCGACGCGCCGCCGATCACCGCCTTCGACGCCGGTCCCGCCGACACCGACGTGCCGCTCGGCTGGGGCGCCAACCTGGCGATCCGGCGCTCGACGTTCGAGACCGTCGGCCGCTTCGACGAGACGATCCACAACGGCGGTGACGAGGAGGAGTGGCAGGAGCGCCACCGCGGCGCCGGCGGCCACGTCCGCTACGTCGCCGCCGCCGCGCTCGACCATCGCCGCACGGCCGCCGACGCGACGCTGCGCAAGCTGGCGCGGGCCGGCTACCACCGTGGCCGCGCGGGTCGGCGCAACGACGTGCGCAAGGGCGTCGCGCCGTCGCTCGGGCGCGAGCTGGCGACCTTCGCCGGCTGCTGCCTGCACGTGCCGCGCCGCCTCTGCCTCGGCGGCGTGATCATGGCCGCCCACAGCGCCGGCCGGATCCGCGAGGCGACCGGCCGATGAGCGAGGAGCGTCATCCAGACCACAGCAGATGTGGCTCGACCGACGCTCCTCCCTTCGCCTCCGGCGAGTCGGGGATCGTCGCGGGCGTGCGCGCGAACGTGCGCACCCGCCTGCAGGACGCCGCGCTCGACGCCCGCCGCGTCGCGACGCTGGAGCCGTGGCGGCTGCATCGCGCCGCCCGCGCCGCGCCGCCGCGCCGCCGCGTGCTCGTGCTCGGGATCGAGCGGACCGACCGCGAGAACCTGATGGCGCCGGCGCGCGCCGAGCTGCTGCGCTCGCGTCACGACGTCGAGGTCGCGACGACCGACGTCGGCGGGCGCGGCAAGTGGGAGAACCTCAACCTGCTGCTCGCCGACCACCCCGCACAGGGGCGCGACTGGCTGCTGGTGATCGACGACGACGTCGATCTGCCGCGCGGCTTCCTCGACGACTTCCTCTTCCTCGCCGAGCGCTTCGGCCTGCGGATGGCGCAGCCCGCCCACCGCCGCCGCTCGCACGCCGCCTGGCGCGTGACGCGACGGCGCGGCGGCAGCGTCGTGCGCGAGACCGGCTTCGTCGAGATCGGGCCGATCAGCGCCTTTCACGCCGACACCTTCGAGACGCTGCTGCCGTTCCCCGACCTGCGCGCCGGCTGGGGGCTCGACGCGCACTGGGCCGCGCTCGCGCACGCGCGCGAGTGGCCGATCGGCGTCGTCGACGCGACCCCGATCCGCCACGTGCTGCGGCCGATCGCCGACAGCTACAAGCGCGAGGAGGCGCTGGCGGAGGCGCGCGCCTACCTCGCCGGCCGCCCGCAGGTGAGCGCCGCCGAGGCGCAGCGCACGACCGCGACCCATCGCGGGTGGCGCACCCCGTGAAGGTCGCCGTCGTCGCCGAGCTGTACCCGCGCGCCGACGACCCGGTGCTCGGCGTCTGAGCGCACCGCCAGGCGCTCGCCGCGCGCGCCGCCGGCGCCGACGTGCGCGTGCTCGTGCTGCACCGCCCGCTGCCGCCGCTGGCCGCCGTCAAGCGCGGCGACGTGCGCGCGCTGCGGGCCTCGCTGAGCCAGCCGCGCGCCGTCGAACTGGACGGGCTCGAGGTCGCCTACGTGCCGTACGTCTCGCCGCCGCGGCCGTGGAGCTACGGCGCCTGGGGCGCGTGGGCGGCGCCCGCGCTGAAGCGTGCGCTGCGCGACCTGCACGAGCGCTTCCCGTTCGAGCTCGTCCATGCCCACTACGCCGTCCCGGCCGGCGACGCGGTGCGGCGGGCGCTGCCCGGCGCGCCGCTGGTCGTCTCCGTCCACGGCGGCGACGTGCTCGCGACGGTCGATCGCAGCCCCTACGCGCGCCGCACCGTCGCGCGCACCTTCGCGCACGCGCGCGTGGTGCTCGCCAACAGCGCCGGCACGGCCGTCCGCTGCCGCGCCGCCGGCGCCGCCGCGGACGCCATCGAGGTCGTCCACCTCGGCACCGACCTGCCGGCCGCGCGCGCGCCGGGTACGGATGGCGCCGGCCCGCCGACGCTCGTCACCGTCGGCCACCTCGTCGCGCGCAAGCGCCACGCCGACGTCGTCGAAGCGCTCGCGCGGCTGCGCGGCGAGCATCCGGCGCTGCGCTACGAGATCGTCGGCGACGGTCCCGAGCGCGCCCCGCTGGCGGCGCTCGCGCAGCGTCTCGGCGTCGCCGACCGCGTCGACTTCCACGGCCAGCTGCCGCCGGCGCAGGCGCGTGCGCAGGCCCAGCGGGCCGACCTGTTCGTGCTGCCGAGCGTCGACGAGGCGTTCGGTGTCGCCTACGTCGAGGCGATGGCCGGCGGCGTCCCCGCGATCGGCTGCGCCGGCGAGGACGGCCCCGAGGAGATCGCCGCGCTCGGCGGCGGGCTCGTGCGCGTGCCGCCCCGCGATCCGGTCGCGCTGGCGGCGCGGATCGACGGCCTGCTGCGCGACGCGCCGGCCCGCGCCGCGCTCGGCGCCGCGGCGCGCGCGACGGTCGAGCGGCAGTTCACGTGGGAGCGTTGCGGCGCCAGCACCGTCGCCGCCTACGAACGCGCGCTGGCGCGCTGAGCACCCGCCGCAACGGTCTCCTCACCCCGCGGGTGGTGCGCTGACGCGCTCGCAGCCGGCCGGGTTTCACGCTGTGCGACCCGGGTACCACGCGGGCAAGGTGTTCTCCCGGCCCGGCGCGCCTCGGGTCGGGAGGCCGCCTCTGCCGCGCTGGTCCTGGTCGACGGAGGCCGCCCCCGGTCCCGGGCTTCCGTCGCCAGCGCGGCTCCCTTCGGCGCAGTGGGGAGGAGCACCGGCGTCAGCCGATGTTCCTCCCCCGCGCCGGAGGCCCTTCCTCCCCTGACGACGGCAACGGGACGATCGTGCGCAACTTCGCCCGGCGGCCCCCGTTGAGGAGAGAACGGCCGGAACACGCCTGCCGGCCCGGACAAGAACCCCTTGGTAGGTTGAAACGACTCCGAAGGGACCCCTTTCGCATGCCCCGACCGACACTTCTCATCGCGCTTCTCGCCCTTGCCCTCGGCCTCGCCGCGGCGCCGGCCGGTGCCGCGACCCCGAAGCAGATCATCAACGACTGCTCCGGCTCGGCCAACGGTCTGCTCCAGAACGACTACTCGAAGGCCGACCTGCGGCGGGCGCAGAAGGAGATGAGCGGCGACGTCATCGAGTACACCGGCTGCCCGGACGCGATCGCCGCGAGACTGCGCTACAGAGCGCCGACCAGCGGCGACGGGAACGACGGCAGCGACGGCGGCGGCGACACCAGCGTCGGCGGGGGCGGCGGCTTCGACGGCGGCAGCGGCACCGACGGCGGCGACTACTACGACCCCGCCCCCTCGACCGACGGCTCGGGCGCGGGCGACACCGCCGGCGACGGCAGCGGCGCCGCCACGCCCGACCCCGCGGCCGACGCAGCCGCGGCGGCCGCGATGGCGAACCCTCAGGCCGGCAGCAGCGAGCCGGTCAGACTGGCCGGCCAGACGGTTACGCCCGGCATCACGCTCGACGGTGACGCGCGCACGCTGCCGACCCCGCTGATCGCCTTCCTCGTGCTGCTCGCCGCCGGTGCCATCGGCATCGGCCTCCCGACGATCGGGCGACGTGTCCTCGCTCGCAGACGCGCCTGAGGACGAGCCCGCGCAGCTGAATCCGCCGGCGTCGGAAGGCGCCGGCGCGCCCGTTCGCGCCCGCTCGCCGCGCGCGCGGCTGGGCGCTCATCCCGATCTGCCGGTCACGCTCGCGCTGGCGCTGCTGATCGTCCTGGTCTCGTTCACCGCCGCCGGCGGCAGCTCGCTGCACAGGACGACGTGGCCGGAGATCGCGCTGACGCTGATCGGCACCGCCGCGGTCGCGCTCGCCGCGCTGCTGTCGCCCGTGGGCCGCCCGCTGTGGGGCGGTCTCACCGTCCTGCTGTTCGGCGCGCTGACGGCGCTGACGGCGATCTCGATCACCTGGTCGGTCGCGCCGTCGGACTCGTGGCTGGCCGCCAACCTCACGCTCGCCTACTTCGCCGCGTTCGCCGGCGCCGCCGCGCTCGTGCGAATCGCCTCCGGCCGCTGGGCGGCGATCCTCGGCGGCATCGTGCTGGCGGCGGTCGTGCTGTCCGGCTGGGCGCTGCTGGTGAAGGTGTTCCCGTCGCTGGAAGGGGTCGAGACCGGCACCGCGCGCCTGCGCGCGCCCTACTCGTACTGGAACGCCGTCGGCCTGATGGCGGTGATCGGCATCCCCGGCTGCCTCTGGGTCGGCGCCCGCCGTGACGGCCACGCCGCGCTGCGCGCGCTGTCGGTCCCGACGCTGACGCTGCTGCTGACCGCGATGCTGCTCGCCTACAGCCGCGGCGCGCTGCTGGCGACGTTGGTCGTCGTCGCGCTGTGGTTCGCGATCGTGCCGCTGCGGCTGCGCGGCGCCGCGATGCTGCTGGCCGCCGGCGCCGGCACGCTCGTCGTCGGGCTGTGGTCGTTCGGCAACGACGGACTCGCGAAGGACAACGTCCCGCTCGACGTGCGCACCGACGCCGGTCACGACCTCGGCCTGCTGCTGCTGACGGTCCTGATCGTGACGCTCGGCGCCGGCCTCGCGCTCGCCTTCGCGACCTCCAAGGGCCAGTGGCCGCGCGAGCGGCGCCAGGCGCTCGGCGGCCTGCTGCTGGTGCTCGTCGCGCTGCTGCCGATCGCCGCCGTCGGCAAGCTGGCGCTGTCGGACCGCGGCCTGACCGGCTCGGTCAAGCACCACTGGAACGAGCTGACCGACCCCAACGCCGCCCAGCCGGGCAACGACCCGGGCCGCTTCGGCTCCGCCGGCGGCGTGCGCGCCAGATACTGGGACGACGCCTTCACGCTGTGGAAGTGGAACGACCGCACGCGCTGGGCCGGCGTCGGCGCCGACGCCTTCAGATCGGCGCGCCGCGCGCTCCAGAGAGACCGGCTGCGGGCCGGCCACGCGCACGGCTACGTGCCGCAGACGCTCGCCGACCTGGGGCTCTCCGGCCTGCTCGTCAACCTGCTGCTGCTGGTCGCCTGGCTCGGCGCCGTCGCGCGCGCGACGGCGCTGCTGCCGCGCCGGAAGCTCGGTGCCTGGGCGGTCGCCGCCGCGCGCGCGCGCGACTGGCGCACGCCGGTCCCGCGCCGTCCCGCGGTCGAGTGGACGCCGGAGCGGATCGGCCTCGTGACGCTGGCGGTGACGGCCGTCGGCTTCGGCGTCCACTCCGCCGTCGACTGGACCTGGTTCATCCCCGGCACCGCGATCGCCGGGCTGATCTGCGCCGGCTGGGTCGCCGGCCGCGGCCCGCTCGCCGACCCGCCGCCGCCCGGGCGCCTGCCGGGCGGCTGGCGCTCGAGCGCGACGCGGCTGCGGATCGCCTCCGCCGCCGTGATCGTGCTCGTCGGGCTCGCCGGCGCGTGGACGATCTGGCAGCCGCTGCGCGCCGACGACGTCAACACCGACGCGCAGATCGCGCTCGACGCCAACAGACTGCCGCAGGCGCTCGCGAAGGCGCGCGACGCGCACGCGATCGACCCGCTGTCGGTCGCGCCGCTGTTCACGATCGCCGACGTGCTCGCCGCGCAGGGCAGAGGCCCCGAGGCGGTCAGAGTCGCGCAGGAGGCCGTCGAGCTGCAGCCGGCCAACCCCGACACGTGGGTCCGCCTGAGCGAGCAGCAGCTGGCGCAGAACGACACCGCGGCGGCGCTGCAGTCCGCGCTCGCGGCCGCCTATCTCGATCGCTTCTCGCCGGTCGTCCAGGGGCTGCTGACCGATGTGGGAGCGCGCGCCGGGATCCCCGCGGCGGCGCCGACGCCCTGACGCCGCCGCTCAAGCGGCGAAGCGCACCGGCCGATGACGGGTTCGGGGCCGGAAGCGCCACATTCCCACCATCGCGCACGTGCGCGACCAGCCCAGAGGGGTATCCCGAGTTCAGATGTCGATGCAGCAGCTCGCAGCGACGACGGTCGTGGAGGCCGACCGTGCCGCACTCGCGCGCGTGAGCGCGCTGCCGCTCGACGGCTTCCGCGACGAGCATCTCGCCACCCAGCTGCGGCGCGCGCTCGCCTCCGAGCGCGTCCCCGACGCCGGCGCGCTCGCGCGCAGGCTCGCCGCCGACCCGACAGCGCTGCGCCGCTTCCGCCGCTCGATCGCCGTCTCGGTCACCGGCCCCTTCCGCGACCCGCACCAATTCGACCTGCTCGAACGTGCGCTGCTGCCGCCGTTGCTGGCGCGGCCCGGCAGGCTGCGCGTCTGGTCGGCCGGCTGCTCCGACGGCTCCGAGCTGATCTCCGTCGGGCGCGTGCTCGACAGGCTCGGCGGGCTGGAGCGCGCCCAGCTGCTCGGCAGCGACCTGCTGGCGGAGAACGTCGAGCAGGCGCGCGCCGGCACCGCCGCGCTGCCCGAGCCGGAGCTGCGCCGGCGGCTGCGCTGGGAGCAGCGCGACCTGCTCGCCGGTGAGGCGCCGGCCGGCAGCTGGCAGCTGATCGTCTGCCGCAACGTCGCGATCTACTTCACCGCCGCCGCGCGCGAGCGGCTCGACGTCCTGCTGGCCGGCGCGCTGGCACCGGGCGGCGTGCTGCTGCTCGGCCGCGCCGAGCGGCTCAGAGACGCCGCCGCGCTCGGACTCGTGCCGGCCGGCCCGCACGCCTACCGGAGAGCGCCGCGATGAAAGGGCTCAACGGCCGCCTCGCCGGCGGTGCCGCGCTGCTCCTGCTGATCGTCGCCGCCGCCTTCGCGGTGACGCTGCACTCGGTCGACAGACTGCACTCGGCCAACCGCGACCTCGCCCGCTCGCTGACGGCGATCGCCGCCGCCGACCGGCTCGAACGGCTCGTGATCGACGCCGAGACCGCGCAGCGCGGCTTCATCCTGACCGGCGACGAGACCTTCCTCGCCCCGTACGACGCCGCCAGAGGCGAGCTGAGACGGGCGCAGGAGGCGCTGCTCGACGCGCTCCCGGATGCGACCTCCAACGGCCGCCGCCCGCTCGCCGAGGACGCGATCGCGAAGGTCGACGAGTACGTCGGGCAGTATGTCCCCGGCCAGGTCGAGCTGGCGCGCGAGGACCAAGCCGCGGCGCGCGAGGTCGTCGCCAGCGGCAGAGGCAAGCGCCGCGTCGACGCGATCCGCACCGACTTCGCGGCGCTGGAGCGGGCCGAGCGCGTGCATGCCGACGCCGTCCGCGAGGACAGCGACGCGGCCGCCGACCGCGCGACCTTCTTCGCGCTGCTGGGCCTGATCGTCTGCCCGCTGCTGGTCGTGCTCTACGGCGGCTACCTGTCGAGGCTCGTCGTCGTCCCGATCCGGCGCGTCGCGGCTGCCGCGACGCGCCGCGCCGGCGGTGAGTTCGACGCCCGCGCCGAGCGAGGCGGCGTCGCCGAGGCGCGCACGCTGATCGACGCCTTCAACGAGATGGCCGACTCGGCCCAGCACAGCCGCGACGAGCTGGAGCATCAGAACGCCGAGCTGGAGGCGCAGCAGGGCGAGCTGGAGCGGACGCTGGAGGAGCTGGCGCGCGAGAAGGAGCGCGGCGACGCCTTCCACCGCGTCGTCGCGCGGATCTCGGCCGCCGCCGAGCTGGAGGAGCTGGGCGACGTGCTGCTGGAGGAGATCGGCGACACGCTCGGCGCCGACGCCGGGCTGTTGTACACGCTCGACGTCACCGATCCCGACGGCCCGCTGCTGCTCAGCAGCGTGCGCGGCTTCGACCGCGCGCGCCTGCCGCGCCGGCTGCAGCCCGGCAGCGGCCTCGCCGGCCGCGCGCTGGCGGAGTGCCGCGCGGTCCACGTCGAGCACGGCGAGGGCGGCCTCTCGATCCCCGCCTTCGGCGGCGAGGCGGCGCTGCGCCACGAGCTGCACCTGCCGCTCGTCGGCACGACGCGCGTCGCGGGCGTGCTGTCGTTCGGCCGCGTCGGCGAGGCGCCCTTCTCCGCGACCGCGATCGACCTCGCCGGCCGGCTCGCCGACCCGGCCGCGGTCGGCCTCGTGCGCGCGCTCGCCACGCGCTATGCCCAGCACCACGCCGAGGTCAACCAGTCCGTGCTGGAGACGGCGCAGGACGCCTTCGTCGCCGCCGACCACGATGCCGTCGTGCTCGACTGGTCGCCCCAGGCGACGGCGCTGTTCGGCTGGACGGCCGAGGAGGCGATCGGCAGACGGATCCCCGAGCTGATCGTGCCGGCGGGCGAGCTGCAGGCGTTCGAGAACCTCTACGACCAGCTGCTCGCCGACGCCGAGTACGTCGGCACGCGCACCCACCGCTTCGAGCTGACCGCCTGCGCCCGCGACCGCCGCGAGCTGACCGTCGAGCTGTCGATCGTGCCGCTGCGCGTCGGCACCGGCTGGCGCACCAACGCCTTCGTGCGCGATATCAGCGGCCGCGTGCTGCGCGAGCGCGAACGCGAGGCGCGCGGCGCCGTCAGCCGCGTGCTGGCCGAGGTCGAGGGCCGCAGAGAGCTGATCGACCCGACGCTGGAGGCGCTCGGCGAGGCGATGGAGTGGCCGCTGGTCGCCTTCTGGGTGCCGGAGGCCGACGGCCGCCTGCGCTGCGCCGGGATCTGGCGCGCGCCGGCGGCGGAGGCGCTCGACGGCCTCGCGCGGCAGATCCGCCACGGCGGTCACGAGCCCGGCGCCGGGCTGCCCGGGCGCGCCTGGTCGGGCGGCGAGGCGAGCTGGGCGACCGTCGCCGGCGACGAGCTCACCCACGACGGCGCGCCGGCCGAGGCGAACCTGCGGATCACCACCGCGATCCCGGTCGGGCGCGGCCCCCACGCGGTCGGCGTGCTGCAGTACTGGCAGCACGAGGGCACGCAGCCGGACAGCGAGCTGCTCGACACGCTCGACGGGATCGCCGGGCTCGTCGTGCAGGTCGCCGAGAAGCGCGCCGCCGAGGCCGAGGCCGACCGCCTCAAGAACGAGTTCTTCGCGCTCGTCTCCCACGAGCTGCGCACGCCGCTGACCTCGATCGTCGGCTACGTCGAGCTGGTGCTGGAGGAGGAGGCCGGCGAGGTCAACGAGCAGCAGAAGCGCTTCCTCGCGATCGTCGAGCGCAACGGCAAGCGGCTGCAGCGGCTCGTCGGCGACCTGCTGTTCGTCGCCCAGGTCGAGGCCGGCACGCTCAACCTCGAGCACGGCAGCGCGTCGCTGGAGACGGTCGTGCGCGACGCCGTCGACGTCGCTCGGCCGCGCGCCGAGCAGGCGCAGGTGGCGGTCACCGCGCGCACCGAGCCGGTCCCCGAGATGAGCGGCGACGCCGACCGCCTCGGCCAGCTCGTCGACAACCTGATCTCCAACGCGCTGAAGTTCACGCCGGCCGGCGGCAGCGTCACGGTCTCGCTGCGCAACCACGGCGACGAGGCCGAGCTGGCCGTCACCGACACCGGCATCGGCATCCCCGCCGCCGAGCAGGCGCGCCTCTTCGACCGCTTCTTCCGCGCCTCGACGGCGGTCGCGCAGGAGATCCCGGGCATCGGCCTCGGCCTGTCGATCTGCCAGGCGATCGCGGAGGGCCACGGCGGCCGCATCAAGGTCGAGAGCGAAGTCGGCGTCGGCACCACCTTCCGCGTCCTGCTGCCGTTGCGGACGACGAGCGACGACGAGCGACCGGCCGAGCAGGCCGCGAGCGGAAATGGAGCACGCAGGGCATGAGCAAGACAACGCGGATCCTGGTGGCCGACAACGACGAGGACATCCTCACGCTCGTCGCCTTCCGCCTCGAGCGCCAAGGCTACGAGGTGCTCGTCGCGCGCGACGGCGCCGAGGCGCTGGAGCGGGCCCGGCAGGAGCTGCCCGACCTCTGCGTGCTCGACGTGATGATGCCGAAGCTGACCGGCTACGACGTCACGCGCGAGCTGCGCGCCGACCCGCGCACGCAGGACGTGCCCGTGATCCTGCTGACCGCGCGCGTGCAGGAGGCCGACGTCAGAAGCGGCTTCGACGCCGGCGCCGACGACTACGTGCGCAAGCCGTTCAGCCCGCAGGAGCTGCGCGAGCGGGTCGCCGCGGCGCTGGAGAAGCGGCGCGCGGCCTGACCGGAGGCTAGAAGGCGCCGCGCCGCGTCACGACGGCCGGCACGGTCTTCAGCAGGATCACGAGGTCGAGCGCGACCGACCAGCGCTCGAGGTAGAGGAAGTCGAGCCGCACGAGGTCGTCGAAGTCGAGCTCGGAGCGACCGGATACCTGCCACAGCCCGGTGATCCCCGGCAGCACGAGGTAGCGCTTCTTGAGCCACTCCTCCAGCCGCTCGAAGTCGCGCAGCGGCAGCGGCCGCGGGCCGACGAGCGACATCTCGCCGCGCACGACGTTGACGAGCTGCGGCAGCTCGTCGAGCGAGAAGCGCCGCAGCAGTCTGCCGACGGTGGTGACGCGCGGGTCGTCGCGGATCTTGAAGAGCGCGCCGTCGGCCTCGTTGAGCAGCTCCAGCTCCTCGTCGGTGACGCCGGCGTCGTCGCGCATCGTGCGGAACTTGAAGCAGTCGAACGGCAGGCCGCCGATCCCGGGCCGCGCGGAGCGGTAGAGGATCGGCCCGCGCGAGGTCAGCTTGACCGCGACCGAGATCGCCAGCAGCAGCGGCGACAGCAGCAGCAGGATCACGAACGCGCCGATCAGGTCGAAGGTGCGCTTGACGGCGAAGTCGATCCCCTCGAAGACCGGCGGCTTGAGCGTGAACAGCGGCAGGCTCTGGCCCGGCACGAACTCGGCCCGCTGGACGAGGATCTCCATCGTCGACGGCGCGATATGCACCTCGACGCCGCGCTGGTGGCAGGTGTCGACCAGCTCGACGGCCTGCTCCTGCGGGAAGTCGGGGTCGGCGATGATCACCTCCTGCACGCGGTCGCGCTCCAGCACCGCGCCGAGGTCGGCGAGCGCGCCGAGCGAGCGCAGCCCGTTGTCGGGGCGCGGCGTCAGCGAGATGTAGCCGACCATCTCGATCTCGCGACCGGAGCCGCCCGCGAGCGCGTGCGCGACCTGGTCGATGTGCTTTCCACTGCCGACCAGCAGCGTCCGCCGCGTGTAGCCGGCCTGGCTCAGCAGGAAGCCGGTCACCTCCGTGTGCAGCCAGCGGAACGACGCGACGTAGACGACCGCGAAGCCGAGCGTGCCGTAGAAGAGGTAGTAGCTGCTGTACTCCTGGCCGCTGACGACCGCGAAGATCAGCGCCACGACGGTCACCTGGAAGAGCGAGGTGACGATCCGCGTCAGCCCCGGGCGCCGCGGACGGTCGGCGTAGAGGTCCGAGCGCGCGAACAGCAGGACCGTCAGCAGGTAGGCGAAGGCGAGGTAGTCGCGCGTCTGGCCCGAGGCCAGCTCGACGCCGGAGGTGAGGCTGTGCTCGCCCTTGATCAGCGCCTTCAGCAGCAGCGCGGTGAACAGCGCCAGCCAGACGCCGGCGAAGTCGAGCGCGAGCAGCGAGGCGATCCGCAGCAGCTTGCGCAGCGTCACGAGCCGCAGCAGGAACGACAGAGCCGGCGGGCGCTTGCGACGCACGTCTCTGTCGGACATGGCGGCGGGGTCAGCCGGCCGGCCCTGGTGCTGCTCTTCGACGTTCAGCGCGCCGTTTGCCACTCGTTGCATGACCTCCTTCTGCAACGGGCCGGAACCGCGGGAGTTCCGGCCTTTCGTCGCTTGGGTCAGCTGGTCGCTCCGACGAGCGCCTCGACGCCGGCGTCCTCGATCGTGCGGCGCAGCCCTTCGCGCAGCTCGACCTCCGGACCCCAGCCGAGCAGCTCACGGGCGAGCGAGATGTCGGGACGACGCACCTGCGGGTCGTCGGTCGGCAGCGGCTCGTGGACGATCTCGGAGCGAGATCTGGTCGTCTCGATGACCGCCTCGGCCAGCTCCAGCAGCGTGAACTCGTTCGGGTTGCCGATGTTGACCGGGTGGTGGATGCCCGACTCGGCGAGCGCGATCATGCCGCGGATCAGGTCGCTGACGAAGCAGAAGCTGCGCGTCTGGGAGCCGTCGCCGAAGACGGTGATCGGCTGGTCCTGCAGCGCCTGGCGCAGGAAGGTCGGGATCGCGCGGCCGTCGTGCGGGCGCATCCGCGGCCCGTAGGTGTTGAAGATCCGCATGATCGCCGTGTCGACGCCCTGCTGGCGGTGGTACGCCATCGTCAGCGCCTCGGCGTACCGCTTCGCCTCGTCGTAGACGCCGCGCGGGCCGATCGGGTTGACGTGGCCCCAGTACGTCTCCTTCTGGGGGTGCTCCTGCGGATCGCCGTAGACCTCGCTGGTCGAGGCGATCAGGAAGCGGGCGCGGTGCGTCTTCGCTAGGCCGAGCGTGTGGTGCGTGCCGTGCGAGCCGACCTTGAGCGTGTGCAGCGGCAGCCGCAGGTAGTCGATCGGCGAGGCCGGCGAGGCGAGGTGGTAGACGAAGTCGACCGGCTCGTCGACGAAGAACGGCTCGATGATGTCGAGATTGAGGTGGACGAACTCCGGCTGACGGATGTGGTGAATGTTCGCCAGCGAGCCCGTCTCGAGGTTGTCGACGCAGATGACGCGGTTTCCTCGGCGCAGCAGTTCGTCGCACAAGTGCGATCCGAGGAAGCCGGCGCCTCCGGTCACCAGACAGGTAGACATTCCGGGGAGGATAGCCCTGGAACCGGCACGTTTGCGGACAGGCCGGTCCTCTACGATCGCTGTCCGCCCTCCGCAGGGCCCGTTTCGAGCGCACCCGAGATCCCAGGAGTCCCATGCCCGCCACCCGCTTCGTCGAGCGCCTCAACGAGCAGATCGCGTACGAGTTCGCCGCCTCGCAGCAGTACATCGCGGTCGCCGTCCACTACGACGCGCTGACACTGCCCCGGCTGGCGGAGTTCTTCTACGCGCAGGCGCTCGAGGAGCGCAACCACGCCATGATGATGGTGCAGTACCTGCTCGACGCCGACGCCGAGGTGACGATCCCGGGCGTGCGCGCGCCGGAGACCGCCTTCGCCGACGTCGTCGCGCCGGTCGCGCTCTCGCTCGAGCAGGAGAAGCGCGTCAGCGACCAGATCGGCGCGCTCGTCGGCCTCGCGCGCGAGGAGGGCGACTTCCAGAGCGAGCAGTTCATGCAGTGGTTCCTGAAGGAGCAGATCGAGGAGGTGGCCTCGATGTCCGACCTGCTGACGATCGCCGAGCGCCTCTCGGACCGCCCGATGGACATCGAGGACTGGCTGGCGCGCGAGCAGCCGCGCGACGAGGGCGAGGACCCGACGGCGCCGAAGGCCGCCGGCGGCGCGCTCTGAGCGTGCCCGGCGGCGGTGCCGCCCGCTTCAGCGACGAGCTGCGCGCCGCCGCCGCGGCGACGTGGGAGGCGCAGCATGCGCATCCGTTCGTGCGCGGGATCGGCGACGGCACGCTGCCGCTCGACCGCTTCCGTCACTTCGTGCGCCAGGACTACCTGTACCTCGTCGACTACGGGCGGCTGCTGGCGCTCGCCTGCGCGCGAGCGCCGGAGCTGGCGACGATGCGCCGCTTCGCCGAGCTGACGCAGGCGATCCTCGTGACCGAGATGGACCTCCATCGCGCCTTCGCGGCCGAGTGGGACATCGCCGCCGCCGAGCTGGAGGCGGAGCCGGCGACGCCGACGACGCGCGCCTACGTCGACTTCCTCCTGCGCACCGCCGCGCTCGGCGACTTCGCCGAGCTGGTGGCGGCGCTGCTGCCGTGCATGTGGGGCTACGCCGAGGTCGGCGCGCGGCTCGCGGCCGCGCAGCCCGCTGACGCCGCCCCGGACGCGAACCCCTACGCGCGCTGGATCGCGACGTACGCCGACCTGGAGTTCCAGGCGCTGGCCGACTGGTGCCGCGGCCTGACCGACGAGCTGGGCGCCGCCGCGGCGCCCGCCGCCCGCGCCCGCCTCCACGCCGCCTTCGCCGAGAGCAGCCGCCACGAGCTGGCCTTCTGGGACGCCGCCTGGCGCCTGGAGCCGGCGGCCACGGCCGGCGGACGCTGATGGGTTGGTGAGCCGCTCAGCCGACCGGCGGAACGGTGCCGTCGACCCAGGTGGCGTCGCCGCCCTCGTCGACCTCCTGCTTCCAGATCGGCGCGGCGGCCTTGATGCGGTCGATGATCTCGCGGGCGCCCGCGAACGCCTCGGGGCGGTGCGGCGCGGAGACGGCGACGAGCACCGACGGCTCCGACAGCGGCACGGTGCCGACGCGGTGCTCGGCGGCGGCGGCGCAAAGGCCGTGGCGCACGATCGCCTCGCGCACGATCTCGCCCATCTGCGTGAGCGCCATCTCGCCGTACGCCTCGTAGACGAGCGAGGGCACGTCGCGCGTGACGCCGGAGAAGGTCACGACCGCCCCGGCGCGCGGATCGCGCACGAGCGCCACGAGCGGATCGAGCGTCAGCGGCGCGTCGGTGACACGCACGTGCACGCCCTCCTCGCGCGCGGCGCCCGCGGGCGGCTCGGCGGGCGCGTCGCCCGCCCCGCCCGACACCGGCGGCACGAGCGCCAGCTCGTCGCCGGGCGAGAGCGCGGCGTCCTCGGAGGCGTACTCGCGGTTGACGGCCATCACGAGCGACAGGCCGCCGGCGAGCGCCGCGACCTGCGGCGCCGCGAGCGCGTCACGGACGCGCGCCCCCTCGGGCAGCTCCAGCTCCAGCTCGCTCGCGCCGGCGCGCTCGCGCAGCATCGCGAACAGTCGGATCCGCACGTGCATCGGCCAAGGGTACGCCAGGCCGACGCGATCGGCGGTCTTGCAACGGGTTGCGAAGTACGCTCGTGCGATGAGCGTGACCGAGGACCATCGCTTCATCGCACCGATCGTCGGCCCGGACGATCCCCGCCACTTCACCGACTCCGGCATCGAAGTCAGACAGCGCTACGACGAGCACGACGTCCCCGAGCAGCTGCAGCTCGGCGAGCCGGGCCAGTTCCCGTACACGCGCGGCGTGCACAAGGAGATGTACCGCAGACGGCTCTGGACGATGCGCCAGTACGCGGGCTTCGCAACGGCGAAGGAGTCCAACGAGCGCTACAAGTACCTGCTCGCCAACGGCTCGACCGGCCTCTCGATGGCGTTCGACCTGCCGACCCAGCTCGGCCTCGACTCCGACGACCCGCGCTGCCTCGGCGAGGTCGGCCGCACCGGCGTCGCGATCGACACGATCGACGACATGCGGACCGCGTTCGACGGGATCCCGCTCGACAGAGTCTCGACCTCCATGACGATCAACGCGCCCGCGAGCGTGCTGCTGCTGCTCTACCAGCTCGTCGGCGAGGAGCAGGGCGTCGCCCCCGAGCAGCTGCAGGGGACGGTCCAGAACGACATCCTCAAGGAGTACATCGCGCGCGGCAACTACATCTACCCGCCGCCGGCGTCGATGCGCCTGACCACGGACCTGTTCGCCTACTGCAAAGCGCATATCCCGAAGTGGAACACGGTGTCGATCTCCGGCTACCACTTCCGCGAGAAGGGCGCCTCCGCGGTCCAGGAGGTCGCGTTCACCCTGGCCAACGGGATCGCCTACGCCCAGGCGGCGATCGATGCCGGGCTCGAGGTGGACGAGTTCGCGCCGCGCCTCGCCTTCT
>DATIOB010000604.1:0-3004 GCA_035473605.1 Conexibacter sp. | reverse complement strand
GTGCGCGGCTGCAGCAGGTCGCTCAGCTCGACCGCCTCGGGTGCGCTGAGCGTGTAGCGCAGCGGGCCGGTGACGGGGAAGCGGACGCCGCCGAGGTGGAGGATCGCGACGTCGACTCTGAGCTTCTGCGCGACCTCGCGCACGCCGTCGTAGAGGACGGTGTCGCCGCTGATCCAGACGACGCCGTGCGGCTGGCCCTCCCAGCGCAGCGCGAAGCCGGTCACCTCGCCGACGATCGGCTGGCTCAGCGGCGGGCCGTGGCGGCAGGGGGTGGAGATCACCTCGATCGGCACCTTGCCCTCGCCCTCCAGCCGCGTCGTCTCCCACGGCGCCAGCCCGCGCGCCGTGCCGCCGAGCCGCTTGGCCCCGGCGCGCGTGGTGACGATCGTGCCGGCCGACGGCAGCAGCGCGCGGCCGGCGGCGTCGAGGTTGTCGTCGTGCTGGTGGTGGCTCAGCAGCACCGCGTCGATCGGCCCCAGCTGCTCCGCCGTCAGCGCCGGGCCGGCGAGCTTTCTCGACGACGTGCCCCAGCCGAAGTTGTATCTGCGCCCGGGGGCGTCGAAGGTCGGGTCGGTCAGCAGCCGCCAGCCGCCGACCTCGATCAGCGCCGTCGGCCCGCCGACGTGCGTGATCCGAACCGTCTCAGGAGCGCTCATGGCCGCCACGCTAGGCGCGCCGCCGCCCGCCGTCAACCGGGAGGCGGCATCAGCCCTCGGAGAGCACAGCGCGACCCCAGCTCAACGCGAGTTCGGCGCTGCGCAGCCCAGCCGCGCGGTCGAGCGCGTCGGGAACGGGAGGGTCGTCGTAGCGGAACTCGGCCGACCACGGCGTCAACCAGCGCGCGTCGAGCACGACGTCGGGAACTCGCACGCTGCCGCCGTCGGCCAGTTCCAGCAGGAAGCCGAGGTCGTGCGTACGAGGAAAGCGAATGCCGGCGAACGCGAGGACGGCTTGAGTGCCTTCTCGACGGCCTGCTGGGCGTGAAAGCCGATCGCGTCGTCGGTGATCGAGGGGTTGTCGATCAACGCGCGCACGACCTCCACGTCGCCCTCTGCCTTGCGCAGCAGCAACTCGGCGAAGTCGCGCTGCTCAGGACTCGGCAAGCAGCCGTCCCTCGCTCAAGGCGTTGTGAGCGAGCGTGCCGGGGACCGACTGCCGTCGGCGTGCAAGCGTCTCGCTCATGACGATCACATCGACGGGCACGCCCAGTGGCGGCAACGCTGCGCGCAGCCGCACCATCTCTTGAGCTTCCGGCTGGTCGATCTTCTCGATCACGAGGAAGTCGAGGTCGCTGTCGGCGCCGGCGTCGCCCCGAGCGTGCGAACCGAACAGGAAGACCTGCGCGGGGGCGGCCGCAGCGTCGGCGAGCACGCGCCCCGCGTGCTGGATCTGTTCCTCGCTGAGCACGGGAACACCGTACATCAGGGGTTGCGAGTCGCCAAGAGTTAATAAGACTGAATCTCATCTTATGGTACGGTCGGCCGATGAACAAGCTGCCTGTCACCGTCCTCTCCGGCTTCCTCGGCGCCGGCAAGACGACCCTCTTGGAGCATGTGCTGCGCAACCGCGAGGGGCGGCGCGTCGCCGTGATCGTCAACGACATGAGCGAGGTCAACGTCGACGCGCAGCTCGTGCGCAGAGGCGACGCCGCGATCGACCACGTCACCGAGCGGCTGGTCGAGATGTCCAACGGCTGCATCTGCTGCACGCTGCGCGAGGACCTGCTGGTCGAGGTCGCCAGGCTGGCGCGCGAAGGCCGCTTCGACCACCTGCTGATCGAGTCGACGGGGATCTCCGAGCCGCTGCCGGTCGCCGAGACCTTCACCTTCGCCGACGAGAGCGGCGCCTCGCTCGGCTACGTCGCGCGCCTGGACACGATGGTCACGGTCGTCGACGCCTCGACCTTCCTGGAGGAGTGCGACGGCGTCGAGGACCTCGCGCAGCGCGGCCTCGGGCTCGGCCCCGACGACGAGCGCGCGATCGTCGACCTGCTGGTCGACCAGGTCGAGTTCTGCGACGTCGCGGTGCTGAACAAGTGCGACCTCGTCGACGAGCCGACGCTGGAGCGGATCGAGGCGATCGTGCGCGCGCTCAACCCGCGCGCGCAGCTGATCCGCGCGACCGACGCCGAGGTGCCGCTGGAGCGGATCCTCGACACCGGCCTGTTCGACCTCGAGCGGGCCGAGGAGTCGGCCGGCTGGCTGCAGGTCGCGCGCGGCGAGGAGGTGCCGGAGAGCGACGAGTACGGCATCTCGTCGTTCGTCTTCCGCGCGCCGATGCCGTTCCACCCCGCGCGGCTGTGGCAGCGCCTCAACCGCCCGTGGGAGGGCGTGCTGCGGGCGAAGGGCTTCTTCTGGCTCGCCAGCCGCGCCGAGCTGGCCGGCGAGTGGTCGCAGGCCGGCAAGGCGCTCAGCGTCGGCCCGGCCGGGATCTGGGCGACGCCGCAGGCGCGCGGTCAGGAGCTGGTCTTCATCGGCGACGGGCTCGACCGCGCGCGGATCGAGGCCGACCTCGCCGAATGCCTGCTGACCCACGCCGAGCTGGCCGTCGGCGAATCGGCGTGGACGCTGCTGGAGGATCCCTTCCCCGCCTGGGAGGTCGCCGCCGAGTCGTCGGAGGCGCCGGCCCGCTAACCCGCCAGCGCGCTGCCGACGGCCGTCGCCGGCGGCGTGCCGGCCGGCGTCGTCATGTCCTCGTCGGCCACGGCGCGGTCGCGCCGCGCCAACGCCTTCTGCACGAGCAGGTTGAGGCCCATCAGCAGCAGCACCCCGAGCAGCAGCATCGTCCCGAGCACGTTGACCTCCGGCGGCACGCCCTGACGGGTGGCGCCGAAGATGAACAGCGGGAAGGTCTGCGTCTGACCGGCGTTGAAGCTCGTCACGACGTAGTCGTCGATCGAGATCGCCGCCGCCAGGAGCGCGGCCGCGGCGACACCGGGGGCGATCAGCGGCAGCGTCACCTTGCGGAACGTCGTCCACTCGGTGGCGCCGAGGTCCATCGCCGC
>DATIOB010000603.1:0-6972 GCA_035473605.1 Conexibacter sp. | reverse complement strand
GACATCGAGCTGGAGAGCGGCATGCGCTGGCTGACCGTTCGGCCGCCCGGCAGCGAGAACCAGGAACTGCTGCTGCTGGACCCGCTGCACTCCATGCTCGACGAGGACAGCGCGCAGCAGGTCCGCGCCCTGATCGCGAAGGGTGCGCTGTCACCGGGCGTGATGGCGACATCGGACTGCAAGGGTGACCACGCGACCGGCACGATCGTTCTGCGTCTGCGCGCTCTCGGCGCGCGCGTGGGCGCCGGCGGCTCCTCGTCCTCGTAACGGGCGCGCGTCGGCGCCAGCGTCGCGGCGCGGCGGCTCGTCTCGGCCGCCTGTCTGAGCACGCTGGCGATCGTCACGCCGCTCAGCAGCACGAGCGCAGCGAGGAAGAGGAAGACGGCGATGATGTGCGCGCCGACGTTGGAGAAGAGCGTCGAGGAGACCCAGTAGAGCGACTCGCCGATCGCGCCGCCGCGCTCCTTCAGCACGTCGCCGTCCCACAGGTCGCCGCCGGGGCGGCCGCCGCCGCCGAGGCCGAAGGTGCCGGCCGCGAGCGACAGCTCGACCGCGCCGAAGAGGCACCAGACACCGGCCCTCAGCGGTCTGACGCTGGGGATCAGCGTGCGCGCGATCACCAGCAGCCCGCCGAAGACGAACGCGGCCGGCGCCGCGTAGGCGACGCGGCCGAACAGCAGCAGCAGGCCGTCGCGCATCGCGTCGCCGACCTGGCCGCCGGCCGAGCCGGCGTACATCACGAAGGCGAGGAAGATCCCGAGCGCCGCGAGCCCGAGGCCGAGCAGGTCGACCTGGTGCGGTGCGAGCTGCGGCAGCCCGAGTCCGGGAGCTGTCGAGCGGCGCGCGCGTGCGCGCGAGCGGGATCTCGTCGATCTCGCGGGTCTACGGCGGCTGGTTCTGGCCATTCGGGGATTCGTTCGACATCGGGCGCATAACCCCTTCCAGACGTAACGACTCGCTAAAAGCCGCGCCATTGCACGCCTTTCCCCTCTAGGATCGACGGTCATGAGCGACTACGCCCGCCCCGCCCGCGTGCTCGTCGTCGAGGACGACGACGAGATCGCCCAGGTCCTCCAGCGCTCGCTGCGCATGGAGGGCTACGACGTGCGCACCGCCGGGGACGGCGTCAGCGCGCTCGACGAGGCGCATTCCTTCCTGCCCGACCTCGTGATCCTCGACCTCGGGCTGCCGAAGCTCGACGGCATCGACGTCGCCAAGACGCTGCGCGAGGGCGACGACGTGCCGATCCTGATGCTGACCGCGCGCGACGCGCTGGAATCGCGCGTCGAGGGGCTCGACGCCGGCGCCGACGACTACCTCGTCAAGCCGTTCGAGCGTCAGGAGCTGCTGGCGCGTCTGCGCGCGCTGCTGCGCCGCCGTCCCCCGCGCGGATCGGCTCCGCTGACGGTCGGCGACCTGCGGCTGAACCCGGACACGCACGAGGTCCACCGCGCCGAGCGCTCGATCGAGCTGACGCAGCGCGAGTTCGAGCTGCTGGAATACCTGATGCGCAACGAGCGGATCGTGATCTCGCGCCAGCGCCTGCTGGACGAGGTGTGGGGCTACGACCCGTTCTCGACGACGAACACGATCGAGGTGTTCGTCTCAAACCTGCGACGGAAGCTGGAAGCGGACGGTGAGCCTCGACTCCTCCATACGATCCGCGGCGCGGGCTACGTCCTCCGCGTACCGTAGGGTCCCGACCCGCTGGCGGCTCGCCGGCGGGTCCGCGGCGCTGACGTTCGTGATCCTCTGCGGCTTCGCGATCATCGTCGGCTTCCTCACGACGCGCCAGATCGGCATCCAGTTCAACGACTCGGTGCGCAAGTCCGCCGACTACCTGGAGCGGCGCGCCAGAATCAGCTTCGAGCCGAGCACCGGGGCGGCAGACTGCGGCCGTCTCGGCGACCTCAGCGGCGAGGGCTCGAAGGTGCGCGTCTACTACTTCGACGGCACGCTGATGTGCACCTACGGCGGCGCCGTCAACGGCAGGCCGCACGTCGAGCTGAAGGGCTCCTTCCCGCGTGACGAGGACGGCTACCGCGTCGAGGCGCGCCAGGTCCCGGTCAGCCCGACCGGCTTCGCCTACCTGCTCTACGCGCGTCCCTTCTCGACGACGAAGGCGACGATCGCGAAGGTCCGCTTCTTCCTCGTCTTCGGCGTGCTCGGCGGCGCCGCGCTGGCGCTCGCGGCCGGACTGCTGGTGGCACGCCGCGCGATGGCGCCGATCGCCGAGCTGACGGCGACGGCGCGCGAGATCGGCCGCACGCGCGACCCCAGCCGCCACATGCCCCAGCAGGAGGCCGACGACGAGGTCGGCGAGCTGGCCGCGACGCTCGAGGAGATGCTGCAGGCGCTCGATCGCGCTCAGAGCGAGACCGAGGCGACGCTGGAGCGCCAGCGCCGCTTCGTCGCCGACGCCTCGCACGAGCTGCGCACGCCGCTGACCTCCGTGCTCGCGAACCTCGAGCTGCTGGAGGAGACGCTCGACGGCGACCAGCGCGACGCCGCCGCCTCCGCCCTGCGCTCCTCGCGCCGCATGCGGCGGCTGGTCGCCGACCTGCTGCTGCTGGCGCGCGCCGACGCCGGCCGCGTCGTCCCCCACCGTCCGACCGACCTGGCGCGGACGCTCGTGGAGGTCGCGGCGGAGCTGGAGCCGCTGGCGCAGAGCGCCGACCACGAGCTGTCGATCGACACCGGGCCGGGCGAGGTGCTCGTCTCCGGCGAGCGCGACGAGCTGCATCGCCTCGCGCTCAACCTGATCGAGAACTCGCTGCGCCACACGCCGCCCGGGACCAACGTCCACGCCGCGCTCGCGCACGTCGAGGACGAGGTGATCCTCGTCGTGCAGGACGACGGGCCGGGGATCGCGCCGGAGCTGCGCGAGCGGCTGTTCGAGCGCTTCGTGCGCGGCGGCGGCGACGGCGGCCCGAGCGGCTCCGGCCTCGGCCTCTCGATCGTGCGCGCCGTCGCGCGCTCGCACGGCGGAGACGTGACGGTCGACGAGACGCCCGGCGGAGGCGCCCGCTTCACGGTGCGACTGCCGGCACTCAAGCAACCGGCGGCGGTCTGACGGCGGCTAGACCTCGACGACGACCGGCAAGACCATCGGCCGGCGCTTGAGCTTGTCGTAGACGAAGGCGGCGAGGTCGTCGTGGAGCTGCTGCTGCAACAGGCCGACCTCGCGCACTCTGTCTCTCGCGGCCTGCGCGAGCGAGTCCTCGATCGCGCCGCGGATCTCCTCGATCAGCTCGTCGGCCTCGGCCACGAACGGCACGCCGCGGAAGATCACCTCGGGCGGGACGACCGACTGGCCGTCCTGCTCGGAGATCGTCGCGACGACGATGAAGATGCCGTCGGCCGACAGCATCCTGCGGTCGCGCAGCGCGACGTCGGCGGGGTCGCCGATGTCGACGCCGTCGACGAAGATCATGCCCGACTGGACCTTGTCGCCCCAGCGCGCGCCCTGCTCGGTGATGTCGAGCGGCAGGCCGTTCTCGCCCTGGAAGATCGCGTCCGACGCGATGCCGACCGACTCGGCCAGCTGCGCGTGCAGGTGGATCCGCTTGAAGTCGCCGTGCATCGGCATCACGTATCTCGGCCGCGTCAGGTTGAGCATCAGCTTCATCTCCTCCTGATAGCCGTGGCCGGAGGCGTGCACAGGGGCGTCGGCGGTCGTGATCACGTCGCAGCCGATGTGGTAGAGGCGGTCGATCGTCTCGTTGACGGCGCGCTCGTTGCCGGGGATCGGCGTGGCGGAGAAGACGACGGTGTCGCCCTGGCGCAGCTTCACCTGGCGGTGGTCGTTGTGCGCCATCCGGCGCAGCGCCGACAGCGGCTCGCCCTGGGAGCCGGTCGAGATGATCACGATCCGCTCCTCGGGGAAGTCGTCGATCTCGCGCGGCTGGATCAGGATCCCGTCCGGCAGCTGGATGTGCCCGAGCGAACGTCCGATGTTGACGTTCTTGCGCATCGAGCGGCCGACCAGCGCGACCTTGCGGCCGAGCGCGGCGGCGGCGTCGACGACCTGCTGGACGCGGTGAATGTTCGACGCGAAGCTCGTCACGACGATGCGGCCGTCGCAGCGGCTGAAGACCTCTTCGAGGTGCGGACCGACTCTCGACTCCGATGGCGAGTAACCGGGGCGGTCGGCGTTCGTCGAGTCACCGCACAGCAGCAGGATGCCTTCTCTGCCGAGCTCCGCCAGGCGCGCCATGTCGGCCGGACGGCCGTCGACGGGCGTCTGGTCGAACTTGTAGTCGCCGGTGATCAGGACGGTGCCGACGTCGGTCGTGATCGCGACCGCGTTGGAGTCCGGGATCGAGTGCGTCATGTGGATCAGCTCGATGTCGAACGGACCGGCCTCGATCGTCTCGCCGTCCGGCACGTCCTCCAGCACGACGTCTCTGATGCGGTGCTCGTCGAGCTTGGAGCGCGCCATCGCCATCGCCAGCGGCCCGCCGTAGACCGGCGGCGGGTTGTCGAGCCCCAGCTCGCGCAGCACCCACGGGAGCGCGCCGAGATGGTCCTCGTGGCCGTGCGTGATGACGATCGCCTCGATGTCCTCGACGCGACCTCTCAGGTAGGTGAAGTCGGGCAGGACGAGGTCGATGCCGAGCTGCTCTGCGGTCGGGAAGCGCAGGCCCGTGTCGACGACGATGATGCGCTCGTCGTACTCGACGACCGTCATGTTCTTGCCGATCTCGCCCAGGCCGCCGAGCGGCAGGACGCGAAGCGTTCCGGAGCTCACGCGGAGGCCGTCGCGAGCAGTCCGAGGCCTTCGAGCGCGCTGCGCACGATCGCCAACTCGTGCTCGTCGGCTTCGACGAGCGGCAACCGCAGCCCGCCGACGGCGTGACCGAGCAGGTTCAGCGCCGCCTTGACCGGGATCGGGTTGGTCGTCGCGCCCATCGCCGCGTAGACGTCCTGCAGCGAGGCGTCGATCGCGCGGCGGTTGTCGGGCTCGTCGACCATCCGCCGCATCTGCTCGCCGACGACGTGGCTGGCGACGAGGATGCCGCCGGCGCCGCCGAGGTCGAGCACGTCGGCGAGCATGTCGTCGTTGCCGGCGTACAGCTCGAGCCCGTCGACCGGCGCGAGGTTGTCGGGGTTGGCCTGCTTGACCGCGGTCACGTTGTCGATCTGCGCCAGCTCGGCGAGCAGGTCGTTGGGCATGTCGGTGCCCGTGCGCGCGGGGATGTTGTAGAGCACGATCGGCTTGTCGGTCGCCTTCGCGACCTCCTCGAAGTGCCGCACGATCCCGCGCCGGTTGGGGCGGTTGTAGTACGGCGTCACGTGCAGCAGCGCGTCGGCGCCCAGCTCGGTCGCCTTCTCGGTCAGTTCGACCGCGTGTCGCGTGTCGTTGGAGCCGACGCCGGCGACGACGGTCGCGCGGCCCTTCAGCTCGGCGACGACCAGCTCGATGACGCGCAGGTGCTCGACGTCGGTGAGCGTCGTGGCCTCACCGGTCGTTCCGCAGACGACGACGCCGTCCGACCCGTGCGCGACGAGGTGGTGCGCGAGGCGAACGGTGCCGTCCTCGTCGACGCGCAGTTGCGCGTCGAACGGAGTCACCATCGCAGTGAGAATTGCTCCCAGCCCTGACATTCGTCGATCATTATCGCAAGGAGGGCGACGAGACGCCCCGCCGGGCCTCGATCCGGCTCCTCCCGCGAGATCGGCGCCAGCCGATCTCGCAAGGCTGACGAGGCTCTGCCGAAGTCAGCCCTGTCATCGGCGCAGTGCGTCGGTGAAGCGACGCGGCACGCGGGGGCTGCCGATCCGGCCCTCTTCCCACAGCGAGATCACGACCAGCTCGCCGCCGTCGCGGTCGCGGCGGCAGACGAAGACGAGGTCGCGGTCGACGAGGTCGCGGACGTAGAGCGAGCCGCGCGCGGCGTTGGCGCCGGCCGGCGGCTCCTCGCTCCAGCGGCCCGCCTCCCAGGCGCGGCTGACGCGCCCGACGATCTCCGGTCTGGGGTCGAGCGCGCCGCTGCGCGCGGCGACCCGCTGGCGGAAGCGCTCGACGGCATGGTCGGTCACGGCGACGAGGATGCCCACGCCGCTGACGGTAGCGCGCTACTCCCCTGAATCGACGACGCGCTCGACGGCGACGCCGATCTCGCGCTCGATCCGGCCGGGCACGTCGAGGGCCAGCCAGCGCGAGCGGCCGAGCGGCAGCGTGCTGAGCACGACCTCGTCGTACTCGCGCGGATCCCACGCCGCCGCGACGGCGTCGACCGGGTCGGCCTCGCCGAGCTGGCCGGCGACGTCGAGTCCGCTGGAGCGCATCAGCTCGACCGCGCGCAGCAGTCGCAGCGGCGCGTCGGGATCGGCGCCGGGCAGCAGCAGCGTGAACTCGGCAGGGCCGCGCGCCGCACGTGCGTGCAGGGCGCCGCGCAGCGCGGACGAGACCGCCGTGCGGCCCGCTACGACCAGAATGTGTCGGGTGTGCTCACGCAGCGTCGACCCCTCCGGTTCTCAGCGTACTGAGAAACCGGAGGATAGCGTGACGTTGCACCGCTCAGAGCAGGTGCTCGAGCCCGACGAGCGGGCTCTGCTCGAGCGTCGCGACTCTGCGCACCGCGATCAGCACGCCGGGCATGAACGAGACGCGGTCGATCGTGTCGTGGCGGATCGTCAGCGTCTGCCCGAGGTCGCCGAGGATGACCTCCTGGTTGGCGACCATGCCCGGCAGCCGGACGGAGTGGATCGGCGGCGCCTCTCCCCCCGTCGCGGCCGCCATCAGCTCGGCGGTGCGCGCCGCCGTGCCGCTCGGCGCGTCGAGCTTTCTGTCGTGGTGCAGCTCGATGATCTCGGCCTTCGCCATGTGTCTGGCGGCCTCGGCGGCGAACTTCATCATCAGCACGGCGCCGATGGCGAAGTTCGGGGCGAAGAAGACGTTCGCGCCCTCCAGACCGCGCAGCTCATCGACGTCCCAGCCGCTGGTCCCGATAACCACGTGCACGCCGG
>DATIOB010000602.1:0-4675 GCA_035473605.1 Conexibacter sp. | reverse complement strand
GCGCAGCTGCTGCTCGACCGCGACCTGGGCGGCGCCGACACGGACGAGCTGCTCGGCCAGCTCAGCGTGCTCGCCGCCGAGGGCAGCGCGAGCCAGCTCGCCGACCTCAACGCGCTCGTCGCCGTCGCCGGTGCGACGCTGGTCGACCGCGTCGATCCCGCCGGCGAGATCGGGCCGGAGATCTGGCTCGGCACGCTGGCGAACATGCACGCCAACGGCGACGCGCCGGTCGTGGAGGCCACGTCATGAGCGCGATGGACGCCGGTGTGCGCGAGCGGCTGGCACGGGCCGGCCAGCGCATCCTCGAGCGCTTCGGCAACGACGACAACCTCACCGGCGTCGCGGTCGGCTTCCGCCGCCGCGGCGGCAAGACGACCGACGAGCCGGTCGTCACGGTGATGGTCAAGAAGAAGCACCGCCCGTCGCTGATCTCGCGGCGCCGGCTGATCCCGGCGCAGATCGAGGTCGACGGCACCCCGTGCGCGACCGACGTGGTCCAGGCGCAGGCGGTGCTGATGAGCGCCGACGCCACGCCGCCGGAGCTGCCCGACATGTTCCGGCCGCTGCAGTTCGGCTGCGGCATCTCGAACCTGGCTGACGCGACGCCCGACGCAGGCACGCTCGGCGCCTTCGTCCGCGACAACACCGACGGGACGGTCGGCTTCCTGACGGCGAACCACGTGATCGCCGACAACAACACCGCGCCGCTCAACGACCCCGTCTACCAGCCGGCCGAGCTGGACGATCCCTCCAACTACAGAGTCGCGAGACTGAAGCGCTTCGTCTCGATCGTCGGCGGCGCGACGGCCGTCGATGCCGCGATAGCGCAGCTCGAGTCGACCGTCAGAACGCTGAGAGGCTTCGGCGGCGTCGAGGTGCCGGCGCCCTCGGAGGCACGTCCCGCGGTCGGGATGATCGTCGCCGGCGACGGCTTCGGCAACGTCTGGCTCACGCGTATGTCGACCACGCTCACGGCGCTCAACGTGAGACTCCTGCCCGACGACGTCGGCGTCAACGTCGAGTCGACGCAGCCGGCCCACCTCTCCAAGCTGGAGAAGGTCGGCCGCACGACCGGCTACACCTCGGGTCGGGTGATGGGCACCGGCCAGACGATCAGCGTGAACGTGCCGGGGCAGGGGCTCGTGAGATACACCGACCTCATATGGACCCAGTGGCTGGGATGGAACGGCGACTCCGGCGCGATGGTCATCAGAAAGGGTCCCTCGACCCTGCCCGACGACGGCTACGACGTGCAGTCGAAGGCGAAGATCTCGGCACTGATCAGAGACAAGTTCGATCCGTGCGAGGTCCTGACCGCGATGCAGCTCACGTACGACGTCCCGATAACGAGAGACGAGGCGCTCTCCGACGACGTGCGCGACAGATTCATGAGCCAGAGCGACACCGGCCGCTACCTGATCACGCTCACCTACCTCAACACGACGCTGGTGAGAACGCGGTTGGCGCCGACGCAGGCCCCGGCGTCGAGAGCGTACATGCAGTCGCTGTACAACACGTACCAGCCGATCATCACCGACGTGATGACGAATCCCAGCTCGACCCGCGTGATCACGCAACAGGACGGTCAGACCTACCAGAATCTCTGCACCCAGCTGGGGTCGACCGGCGTGCTGACCGCCGGCGAGAGCAGAATCGCCTACGACCTGGCCAACACGCACCAAGTGATGCAGGGCATGAATCGAGCCCAGGTGATCGACTACATGAACACGCCCGGCTGCCTCAACTCGATTCGCAACGCCGCGATGGCGATGCCCTCGCTGACGCAGTGGGGCGCGCCGAGAACGCTCGACGCTCTTGACTGACACGACCGCGCCGGCGGCGGGATCGCTGCAGTTCGATCCCGCCGCCCTCGCGGAGCAGGTCAGCGCGCGGATCCGCGCGCTGACCGCAACGCTCGGACCCGAGCTGGAGTCGGTCGTCTCCGTGCTCGTCGACAGACCGGGCAAGCGGCTGCGCTCGCAGCTGGTCGCGACCTGCGCCGCGCTCGGCGATCCGCGCGACGGCGAGGGCGTCGTGCGGGCGGGCGCGGTGGTCGAGCTGCTGCAGGTCGCCTCGCTGCTGCACGACGACGTCGTCGACCAGGCCGACACGCGCCGCTTCGCGCCCGCGGCGCACGTCTCGCACGGCGTCGAGGCCGCGCTGCTGGGCGGCGTCGCCTGCTTCGCGCTCGCCGGGATCGAGGCGGCGGAGCTGGGCGAGACGGTCAACGCGCTCACGGCGCGCGCGGTCTCGGACCTCGCGCGCGGCGAGATGCTCGACGTCGAGCGGGCCTTCGACGTGAAGCTCAACGAGGCCGACTACCTCGCCGTCGTCGAGGGCAAGACGGCGCCGCTGTTCCGGCTCAGCTGCCAGCTCGGCGCCGCGCAGGGCCGCTGCGACCAGGAGATCAGCCGCGCGGTCGCGGAGTTCGGCGGCGACCTCGGCGTCGCCTTCCAGCTGCTCGACGACTGCCTCGACATCGAGGACGCGGGCAGCGGCAAGCCGGGCGGCCGCGACCTCGCGCTCGGGCTGTTCGGGGCGCCGATCCTCTGCGCGCTGCAGGCCGCGGCGGAGGAGCGCGAGCTGGCGGCGATCCTGCTCGCCCCCGACTTCGACGGCAGCGACATGCGCGAGGTCTGCGCGCTGGTCGAGCGCCACGGCGGCGTCACGACGGCGCGGGCGCTGGCGGCCGCGCGGATAGACCAGGCGCTCGCCGCGCTGGAGCCGGTTCCGGCCGGGCCGGCGCGGGAGCGGCTCGCGCAGATCGCGGAGCAGCTGCGCGGAGCGCCGGCATGAGCGGCGCGCCGATGAGCGGCGACGGCGCGCCCGAGGCGACCGGCGACGGCGCGCCCGCGACGGCCGCCGACCCGATGACCTCGCTGCCGCCGAAGCCCGGCGCGCCCGTGCTCGACGTCGCCGTGATCGGCGGCGGCCCCGCCGGCTGCTCGGCGGCGATCCGGCTGGCCGCCGGCGGCCTCGACGTCGCGCTCGTGCAGGACGCGGTCGGGACGCTGCCCGCGATCGACCTGCTGCTGACCTCCGTCTCCGTGCAGGCGCTGCGCGAGACGCCCGGGCTGGAGCTGGCCGCGCAGCACACGATCGAGTCGATCCGCCTGCGCCTTCCGGGCCGGCCGCTGCGGACGATCGACGAGGTCGGCGCCTTCAGCATCCGCCGCGGCGTCCTGCACGACGCGCTCTTCTTCGCCGCGATGTCGGCCGGTGTGCGGCTGCGGGCCGACAACGCGATCGCGATCGGCCACGCCGCGTGGGGCTTCGAGATCACGACCGCGGAGCGCAGCTCGCCGCTGCGCGCGCGCCACCTGATCGTCGCCAGCGGCGGCGGGGGCATCGGCGTTCCCGCCGTCGCGGAGAACCCGGACGCGCGGCAGTCGCTGGCGGTCGCGGCGCGCTGCTCCGGCGACTCGCCGCAGGAGGACACCGGCATGGAGATGGTCTTCGTGCCGCCGGACGCGACCGCGCTGCGCAGCACCGCGCTCAGCGTCTGGGCCGTGCCGGGCCAGACCGACGCGGAGTTCACCGTCCGCGTCGCCGCCAGCAACCACGCCGGCGAGGAGCCCTCGGAGCTGCTCGCGCGCGGCCTCGACGCGCTGCGCGCCGAGGCGCCCGCGCTCGGGCCGCTGACGCCGCTGGGGCCGATCGTCTCGGGCGTGCTCGACACCGGCTACTCGCGCCAGCGCGTCGCGGGCGCCGACGGGATCCTCGTCGGCGACGCCGCCGGGCTCGTCAACCCGTTCACCGGCGAAGGGCTCAGCTACGCGCTGGAGAGCGGCGCGATGGCGGCCGAGGCGATCCTGACCCATCCCGACGACCCGGCCGAGGCGCAGCGCGGCTACGTGCGCCGCGTCGACTTCGCCTTCGCCGGCAACGTCGAGACCTCGCGCCGCGCCGTCCGCCGCGACCACCTTGCGTGGCGTTACCTCTCCGACGCGGCCGAGAGCGAGCATCCCTTCCTCAGCAAGGGGCGGCGGGCGATCCTGCTGCCGGAGGGGCTGAAGGGGATCACCGACACGCTCGTCGCCTCGCTCGACCCCGAGCTGCAGGCGCTCGCGGGGCCGTTCCTGATCGCCTGCGACGAGGTGATGGTCTCGACGATCCGCGAGGACTGGCCGTTCCTGGCGCGGATGGCCGTGACCGGCATAGGGACCGAGGAGCGGCTGCGGCCGGCGCTGCTGATGTTCGCCGCGACGCTCGCCGCGGGCCGCGAGCTGGACGTGCGCCACGCGACGCTCGGCGGCGGCCTCGAGCTGGCGATGATGGGCGCGCTCGCCTTCCTCGGCGCCGCGCCGGAGGCGCGCGAGCAGCGCGGCCTCGACTGGGCGCAGGTCAGCATCGTCGTCGGCGGCGACTTCCTGCTCGGCCAGGCGGCGCGCCTGATCGCGATGTCCGGGCCGGAGGTGTCGTGGAGCTTCGCGCAGTGGCTCGCCGACCTCGCCGCGCTGCGGGCGCAGCGGATCGCCGGCGATCCCGACGTCTCGGCCGACGCGACCAGCGTCGCGCTCTACGAGTTCCCCGCCCGCCTCGGTGCCGAGCTGGCGCGCGCCGACGACCCCACCGTCGCGGCGCGGCGCGACTTCTGCTCCGAGTGCGGACGGGCCTTCCTGCATGTCGACGAGGTGCTCGCGCTGACCGGCGGGCGCACGCGCCTGGACACGAC
>DATIOB010000601.1:0-2350 GCA_035473605.1 Conexibacter sp. | reverse complement strand
GCCGCGCCGGTTGGCGCGCCGTCTCGACCCGCAGCGTCGCCGCCGTCTCCTCCTCGACCGGGAGCGCGCCGCGCGCCACGAGCGCCTGCGCCAGCGCCTCCGTCTGCGCGCTGTCCACCAGCAGGTCGACGCCGACGTCGGTCGCGATCAGGCGCACCGGGATCCCCTCGACCGTCGCCGCGAGATGCGCGTGCTCGTCCTCGCCGAGGCCGGCGGCCGCGTCGCCGAGCAGCGCCCGCGCCTGCGGTCCGACGAGCGACAGCAGTCCGCGCTCCAACGTCCGTCTGTGCAGCTCGACGTCGAAGCCGAGCGAGTAGCGGCGGACCATGTTGAACAGCTCCTGCAGCGCGACGCGCTCGGTGTCGAGCAGCAGCTCGTCGCCGCTGTCGAGCACGCGCAGGTCGCCGAGCATCTTGCCCTTCGCCGTCAGGAAGGCGGCGTAGAGGCCCTCGCCCGGTTGCAGCGCGACCACGTCGTTGGTGATCTGGCCCTGCAGGAATCTCTTCGTCTCGCCGCCGCTGAGCGCGAGCTTGCCGCGCGCGGAGCGGTCGACGAGCCCGGCGCCCGCGCGCACCGCGCGCTCGGCCTCGCTCAGCTGCTCGGTCGTGCCCATCGCTCCGAGCATAGTCGCGCGCCGCCCACGCTCTCGCGCGCGCCGCGCGCGAGCGGGATCGGAGGCGGGCGCCCGAGTGCGTTTTTGGCGTGCCATAATCGAACCGATGGTCTCTTCCTCCTCGCAGCCGCACTCGACCGCGGTCGAGGACTACGCGAAGGCGATCTACGCGCTGGAGACGCGCGGCGGCGGCGCCGTCACGACCAACGCGCTCGCCGACCGCCTCGGCGTCACCGCCGGCTCCGCCTCCGGGATGGTGCGCAAGCTCGACGAGCTGGGCCTCGTCGAGCACGTCCCCTACAAGGGCGTCAAGCTGACCGAGCCCGGCCGCAAGGTCGCGCTCGAGGTGCTGCGCCACCACCGCCTGATGGAGCAGTTCCTGGCCGAGTCGCTGGGGATGCCGTGGGATCGCGTCCACGCCGAGGCGGAGGTGCTCGAGCACCACATCTCCGAGGAGCTGGAGGAGCTGATCGCGGCCAGACTCGGCAACCCGACGCACGATCCGCACGGCGACCCGATCCCGACGCGCGAGCTGACGATCGAGGAGCGCCCGGGGGAGAGCATGGCGGGGCTGGAGCCCGGCTCCCGCGGCACCTTCACGCGCATCTCCGACCAGGAGCCGGCGATGCTGCGCTACCTCGACGAGCGCGGCATACGACCCGGCGACGCCTTCGAGGTCGTCGACAAGCAGCCGTTCGGAGACGGCCCGCTGTTCGTCCGCTTCGGCGCCGCCGAGGAGGTGCACGTGCTCGGCGGCGCGCTCGCCGCCGCGATGCGCGTCGAGGTCGGGCGGTGAATCCGCCGCCCCCTTCGCCGCCGCCAGTCACCGCTGAGGAAGCAGCCGCCGTCGCGGCGCCGCCGGCCTCCGCGACGCTGAGGGAGATCCGCGGGCGCAGGGGCCTGAAGGGGATCCTGCCGCTGCTGGGCCCGGCCTTCGTCGCCGCGATCGCCTACGTCGACCCCGGCAACTTCGCGACCAACATCGACGGCGGCGCCAGCTACGGCTACACGCTGCTGTGGGTGATCCTCGCGGCCAACCTGATCGGCATGCTGATCCAGACGCTGTCGGCGAAGCTGGGGCTGGCGACAGGGAGGAACCTGCCCGAGCTGTGCCGCGAGCGGCTGCCGCGCAAGGCCTCCTTCGGGCTCTGGATACAGGCCGAGCTGATCGCGATGGCGACCGACCTGGCCGAGTTCATCGGCGCCGCGATCGCGCTCAACCTGCTGTTCGGCGTGCCGCTCTTCGTCGCCGGGCTGATCACCGCCGTCGTCGCGTTCGGGATCCTCGCGCTGCAGACGAAGGGCTACCGCCGCTTCGAGCTGGCGATCGGCGGGATGCTCGCGGTGATCCTGCTCGGCTTCCTCTACGACACGCTGAAGGTCGGGCCGGACGCCAGCGGGGTGCTGAGCGGGCTCGTGCCCGGCTTCGCCGGCGGCGACTCGGTCCTGCTCGCCTGCGGGATCCTCGGCGCGACCGTGATGCCGCACGTGATCTACCTGCACTCGGCGTTGACGCAGAGACGGATCGCGGTCGAGAACGACGCCGAGCGCCACCGCCTCTTCCGCTTCCAGACGATCGACGTCGTGATCGCGATGTCGGTCGCGGGCGTCGTCAACATGCTGATGCTGGTGATCGCCGCCGCCCTCTTCCACGGCGCCGCGATCCCCGACGTCGACACGCTCGAAGGCGCCTACCACGGCTTCGACGTGCTGATCGGCGGCGGCGCCGCGCTCGCC
>DATIOB010000600.1:0-4928 GCA_035473605.1 Conexibacter sp. | reverse complement strand
GCGAGGAGGGCGACGACGGTCGCGAGCAGTGCTGTGATGGTGCGCATCGCCCTCTCCTATCCGCGCGCCCAGCGGCAGGAAACAGGAGCGAGCGCGCGGCCGTCAGACGACGCGCTCCAACCGCACGACGCTGTCGACACGCTGCATCGGCGCCTCGTCGCGGAAGGCGTGCTGCTGCTCCCGCAGGACGCTCGTGCGCACCTGCCAATCGCGCTGCGGGAGGTCCAGCTCCGCGATCGTCTCGTCCGGGCTCGGGAACTCCAGCTCAGGATGGGCGTCGGAGGGCGCGTGGCCGACGATCAGCAGCGTCCCGCCGGGCGCGACCGCCGCGGCCGCCGCGCGCAGCACCTGCGTGCGCGGGAAGCCCTCGACCGGCGTGTGCAGGAAGGTCGCCGCCACGAGGCCGAAGCTGCCGGCCGGCAGCGACGCGGCGACGTCGCGGCGCTCCCAGACGATCGCGCCGTCCTCGATGCCCGCCGCCGCGGCGTTGCGCGCGGCGACCTCCAGCGCGGCGGCCGCGACGTCGACGGCCGTCACGCGCCAGCCCTGCTGCGCGAGCCAGATCGCGTCGGCGCCCTGCCCGCAGCCGAGATCGAGCGCGGTCCCGGGCCACAGGCCGGCCACCTCCTCGACGAGCGACGGGTTCGGCTTGCCGCTCCACCGCCCTCTGCCGCTGCTGTAGAAGGTCTCCCAGAACTGCTCGCTGCTCTCAGTCGTGCTCTTCATGCCGCAACCGTCGCAGCACGAGGGCGTTCTGCCAAGGAGAGTTGCCGTTCCGGCAACAAGCCCCACCGGCTGCCGGGCAGCCGGTCGCACGCGCGCCAGCCGGGTAGGACCGGGACGACCCGGAGCGCGAGGCGAGATGAGGAGAGAGCGATGAGCATCGAGACGGTGGCCGCGGCCCGACGCCAGTCGCTGGCCGACCTGCTGCGCCGCACGGCGGCCCGCCACCCCGAGCGCGTCGCGGTCAGCGAGGGCGAGCGCTCGCGCACCTTCGCGCAGCTCGACGCCGACGCCAGCCGGATCGCGAACGCGCTGATCGAGCTGGGGGTCGCGCCCGGCGACCGCGTCGCGCTGCTGTCGCGCAACTGCCTCGAGTACGCGCAGGCGATCTTCGGCGTCGCGCGCGCCGGCGCGGTGCTGGTGCCGATCAACTTCATGCTCGGCGGCGGCGAGGTCGGCTACGTGCTCGGCCACTCGCGCAGCACGGTGCTGATCGCGCAGGAGCCGCTGCTGCCGGTCGCCGAGGAGGCGATCGCGGCGGCCGGCGCGGAGCTGCGCGGTCGCTTCGCGATCGGCGATGCCGCGGCCGGCGGCTGGGAGCGGTTCGAGGCGCTGAGCGACCACGCCGACGCGCGCGAACCGGTCCTCGCGCTCGCGCCCGACGCGCCGGCGCAGGTGCTCTACACCTCCGGCACCGAGTCGCGGCCGAAGGGCGCGGTGCTCTCGCACGACGCGCTGATCTCGCAGTACACGAGCTGCGTCGTCGACGGCGGCATGAGCGGCGACGACGTCGAGCTGCACGCGCTGCCGCTGTTCCACTGCGCGCAGCAGCACTGCTTCCTCGTGCCCGACGTCTACCTCGGCGCGCGCAGCATCATCGTGCCCGCGCCCGACCCCGCGACCGTGCTGGAGCGGATCGAGCGCGACCGCGTCACCAAGTTCTTCGCGCCGCCGACCGTCTGGATCGGCCTGCTGCGCCACCCCGACTTCGACCGACGCGACCTCTCGTCGCTGCGCAAGGGCTACTACGGCGCCGCGATCATGCCCGTCGAGGTGCTGCGCGAGATCGGCGAGCGGCTGCCGCGGGTCAGGCTGTGGAACTTCTACGGGCAGACCGAGATGGCGCCGGTGGCGACGATGCTCCAGCCCGAGGACCAGGTGCGCAAGGCCGGCACCGCGGGGCGCGCGGCGCTCAACGTCGAGACGCGCGTCGTGCGTCCCGACGGCACGCCGTGCGACGCCGACGAGGTCGGCGAGATCGTCCATCGCAGCCCGCACGCGATCCTCGGCTACCTCGACGATCCCGAGAAGACCGCGGCCGCCTTCGCCGACGGCTGGTTCCACTCCGGCGACCTCGGCCGGATCGACGCCGAGGGCTACCTGACGGTCGTCGACCGGATCAAGGACATGATCAAGAGCGGCGGCGAGAACGTCGCCAGCCGCGAGGTCGAGGAGGCGCTCTACGAGCACCCGGCGGTCGCCGAGGTCGCCGTCGTCGGCGTGCCGCACCCGACCTGGATCGAGGCGGTCGTCGCGATCGTCGTCGCACGCCCCGGCGCCGAGGTCGACGCTGCCGAGCTGACCGCCCACGCGCGCGAGCGGCTGGCGCCGTTCAAGGTCCCGAAGGCGTTCGCGCTCGTCGACGCGCTGCCGAAGAACCCCAGCGGCAAGCTGCTCAAGCGCGAGCTGCGCACGACCTACGCCGAGCTGGCGACGCCGGCGCGCGACTGAGCGCTGTCGCCCGCCCGCGAATGCGCCAGCTCCCTCGCCGTCGCGTCTGTCGTGTGACGCACCCGCTCAACCCCCCTGGTCGTTCGGTCGATGGATCCGCGGTGGACGCCCCCGGCGAGCAGCGTTTGATGGCACGCACCGCCGCCGGCATCTACGCCGGTGCGGCGGGGATCGGGCTGCTCGAGAACGTGCTGCCGAGCGGTCAGCACCTGTCGACCGGCGTTGCGCTGGCGGCGCTCGCGTTCGCGCTGCTGGCGGCGGTCGCCGGCCCGCATCTGCCGCGCGCCCTGCTGGCGCTGCTGGGGCCGATCGGGGCGGCGATGATCGCGGTCGCGCTGACCGACACGCACGGGTACGGCGACGGCGCGATCCTCTACGTCTGGCCGGCGCTGTGGTCGGCGTACTTCCTCGGCACGCGCGGCGCCGTCGCGATCGTCCTCTGGATCGCGCTCGTGCACGGGGTCGCGCTGCTCGCGATGCCGCCGGCGCAGGCGAACCTCGACCGCTGGATCGACGTGACCGTCGCGGTCGGCGTCGCCGCCGTCGTCGTGCGGCTGCTGGTCGCGCGCAACGAGCGGCTCATGCGCACGCTGGAGGACCAGGCGCGCGTCGACCCGCTGACCGGGCTGCTCAACCGCCGCGGCTTCGAGGAGCGCGTCGAGCTGGAGCGGCGGCGGGCGCAGCGCGAGCAGTCCTCGCTGGCGGTCGCGACCTTCGACGTCGACCACTTCAAGGCCGTCAACGACGCGCACGGCCACGACACCGGCGACCGCGTGCTCGCGTGGATCGCGCGCGTGCTGACCGAGCACGTGCGCGGCATCGACGTCGCCGCGCGGCTCGGCGGCGAGGAGTTCGTCGTGCTGCTGCCGCGCACCGACGCCGTCGGCGCGCTGGCGCTCGGCGAGCGCGTGCGCGCGGCGCTGGCGGCCGAGACGCCGCTGTACGGTCCCGACCGCGCCGGCGACGTGCAGCCGCTGCGCGTGACGCTCAGCGGCGGGATCGCGGCCGCCGTCGCGCCGGCCGACGTGCAGGCGCTGCTCGACGCCGCCGACCGCGCGCTCTACGCGGCCAAGCGCGCCGGCCGCGACCGCGTGCTGCTGTCCGGCGAGCTGGCCGCCGCGTAGGCGCGCCGCGCGAGCGGGCGCCGCGCGCCCGCCCGGCCGCCGCCTACCCGATCACCAGCAGCAGGTCGCCCTGCTCCAGGCGGCTGCCGCTGGCGACCGCCAGCCGCTCGATCGTGCCGGCCTGCGGCGCGGTGATCGTCGACTCCATCTTCATCGCCTCGAGCGTCGCGATCGGGTCGCCCTCGGCGACCGTGTCGCCGACCTTCACCTGCAGCGTCACGATCCCCGTCACCGGCGCCGGCACGTGGCCGGGCACCGTCGGGTCGGCGCGCTCTATCTGCTCGCCGGCCGCCTCGACCGCTCTGTCGCGCACCTCGACCGGCCGCATCTGGCCGTTGACGCGCACGAGCACGGTCCGCATGCCGCGCTGGTCGGCCTCCCCGATCGCCTCCAGCTCGAACAGCAGCGTGACGCCGGGGCCGAGCTCGATCGCCAGCTCCTCGTCCTCGCGCAGGCCGCGGAAGAACTCCGGCGTCGGGATCAGCGAGACGTCGCCGAACTGCTCGCGCGCGGCGGCGAACTCTCTCGCCGGGCCGGGGAAGAGGATCTCCGCCAGCGCCGCGCGGCGGTCCTCGCCGGCCTGTTCCAGCCGCGTTGCCAGCTCGCCCTCGACCTCCAGCGGCGGCGGTGCCGGCGCGCGGCCGGCGAGCGCCAGCTCGGTGAACGGCTGCGGGAAGCCGGCGGGCGGGGTGCCGAGCCCGCCGCGCAGGAAGTCGATCACCGAGTCGGGCAGGTCGAACGAGGCCGGTCTGCGCTCCAGCTCGTCGAAGTCGATCCCGGTCGAGACCGCGAACAGCGCGAGGTCGCCGACGACCTTCGACGACGGCGTGACCTTGACGATGTGGCCGAGCAGGGCGTTGGCGCGCTCGTAGGCGACCTCGACCTCGTCGAAGCGGCCGGCGAGCCCGACCGCGTCGGCCTGCTGGCGCAGGTTCGAGATCTGGCCGCCCGGCATCTCGTGGCGGTAGACGCGGCCGGTCGGTGCCTTCAGGCCCGTCTCGAAGGCGCCGTACATGCCGCGCACCGACTCCCAGTACGGCTCCAGCCGCAGCAGCGCGTCGAGCGAGATGCCGGGGTCGCGCTCGGTCGTCGCGGTCGCGCCGACGATCGCCGCCAGCGACGGCTGCGAGGTCATCCCCGCCAGCGGCGCGGCGGCGCCGTCGATCGCGTCGACGCCGGCCTCGATCGCGGCGAGGTAGGTCGCGAGCTGGCCGCCGGCCGTGTCGTGCGTGTGCAGGTGGACCGGCACCCGCGGCTTCGACGCGGAGTCGCTCGAGTTCGTGGATATGATCCAGGCCGGGATCATCGACCCGACCAAGGTGGAGCGGGTGGCGCTGGAGAATGCGGCGT
>DATIOB010000599.1:0-6478 GCA_035473605.1 Conexibacter sp. | reverse complement strand
CGGCGACGCGCGCGCGCCGTTCCTTCGCGCTGCCGACGCCATGCACCCGCAGGGGTTCGCCCACGATGTTGCCGGCAGTCATGCGCGGATCGAGTGAGGAGAACGGGTCCTGGAAGATGATCTGCATCGCGCGGCGCTGGGCGCGCAGTGCGGCGGCATCCAGCGCGCCGAGTTCGCGCCCGTCGAAGCGCACGCGGCCTGCGCTCGGCTCGATCTAGCGCAGCACCAGTCGCCCCAGCGTCGACTTGCCGCAGCCCGACTCGCCGACGATCCCGAGCACCTCGCCGCGGCGCCAGTCGAGCGTGACGCGGTCGAGCGCTCGCGCGGCGTCGAACCTGACCGCGAGGTCGCGAGTCTCCATCAGCGCGCTCATCGTGCCTCCTCCTGCGACTGCGACTGAGACAGACCGCCGCGCGTGGAGCCGATCACCGGCAGCGTCGCGAGCAGCCGCTGCGTGTAGGGATGCTGCGGCGCGGTGAAGACGTCGGCGACGGGGCCGCACTCGACGATCCGCCCGGCCTGCATCACCGCGATCCGGTCGCAGGTCTCGGCCAGCACGGCGAGGTCGTGGCTGATCAGGATCAGCGCCAGTCCCAGCTCCTCGCGCAGCCGCTCCAGCAGCTGCAGGATCTGCGCCTGCATCACGACGTCGAGCGCCGTCGTCGGCTCGTCGGCGATCACGACCGCCGGCCTGCACGCGAGCGCGAGCGCGATCATCACGCGCTGGCGCTGTCCGCCGGAGAGCTGGTGCGGGTAGCGCCGCCCGAGTCTCGCCGCGAGCCCGACCAGCTCCAGCAGCTCGGCCGCGCGCGCGGCGGCCGCGGCGCGCCCGACCGGCTCGTGCAGCACGATCGCGTCGATCAGCTGACGCTCGATCCGCTGGACCGGGTCGAGCGCGTTCATCGCGCCCTGGAAGACGAGCGAGATGTGGCGCCAGCGGACGCGCTGCATGCCGGCCTCGGTGCGGCGGTCGACGTTGACCGGCTCCTCGCCGTCGCGCCGCAGCGCGATCGCGCCGCTCTGCGCAAGTCCCTCGGGCAGCAGCTTCAGCAGCGCCAGCGCCGTCGTGCTCTTGCCGCAGCCCGACTCGCCCGCGAGCCCGAGCGCCTCGCCCGCTTCGAGCGTGAAGGAGATGCCGTCGACGATCGCCTCGGCGCCGTGGCGGACCGTCAGCTCGGTCACCTCCAGCAGCGGGCTCACGCGGGCCGCCCCTGCAGGCGCGGGTTGACCTGCTCCTCGAAGAGGTAGCCGAGCAGCGCGACGGCGAGCACCAGCACGGTCAGGCACAGCCCCGGCGGCACGACGTACCACCACGCGCCCGCGCTCGGCGCGCCGGAGTCGAAGGCGTGCTCGAGCATCGTCCCCCACGAGATGCTGTTGGGGTCGCCGAGGCCGAGGAAGGCGAGCGCCGCCTCCGAGAGGATCGCGACGGCGATGATGAGGACGGTGTTGGCGAAGATCAGCGGCGCCGTGTTCGGGAGGATGTGCGTGCGCACGATGTAGAGGTCGCTCGCGCCCAGCGCCCGCGCCCGCTCGACGAAGGCGCGCTCGCGCAGCGTCAGCACCTGCGCGCGCACGATCCGCCCGGTGCCGGCCCAGCTCGTCAGCCCGATCACGAGGATCAGCACGATCAGCGACGGCGACAGCAGCCGCGTCAGCACGATCATCAGCGGCAGCGTCGGCAGCACGAGGAACCAGTTCTCCAGCGCGTCGAGGAGGCGGTCGGTCCAGCCGCCGAAGTAGCCGCCGGCGAGCCCGACGGCGGTCCCCAGCGCAGCCGAGATCAGCGCCGCCGCGAAGCCGACGAGGATCGAGACGCGCGCGCCGACGAGCAGCTGCGAGAGCACGTCGGAGCCGTTCTCGGTCGTCCCGAGCGGGTGCGCGAGGCTGATCCCCTCCAGCACCTCCAGTGAGGAGGCGCGCGGATCGTCGGGCGCCAGCAGCGGGCCGAAGATCGCCATCAGCGCGAAGAAGACGATCACCGACAGGCTCAGGCGGCCGCGGGCGGTGCTCAGCAGCTTGGTCATCTCAGGCGTCCTGCACGCGCGGGTCGAGCACGAAGTAGAGGACGTCGGCGAGCAGGTTCGCGAGCACGACGCCGACGGAGAAGACGAAGAAGGTCCCTTGCAGCACCGGGAAGTCCTTCGCCTGCACGGCCTCGTAGCTGAGGTCGCCGAGGCCCGGCCAGGAGAAGATCGTCTCGATCGTGACGGCGCCGCCGAGGACCGCGCCGAAGGAGATCGCCGACAGCGTCACGAGCGGCAGCAGCGCGTTGGGGACGGCGTGGCGCCGCACGACGCGCGGCCACGGCAGGCCGGTCGCGCGCTTGACGGTGACGAAGTCCTCGGTCAGCACGTCGACCATCGAGCTGCGCATGATCAGGAAGTACTGGCCGAGCATCATCAGCGTCATCGTCGTCGCGGGCAGGATCAGGTGCTCGGCGACGTCGAGCGCCTGCGGAATCGGGCCGCTGAACTCGACGCCGGGCGTCATCTGCTGGCCGGCCGGGAGGATCGGCACGGCGACGGCGAACAGCAGGATCAGCAGGATCCCGATCCAGTACTCGGGCGCGGCGTAGGTGAAGAGGCTGAACGAGAGCAGGCTGTCGTCGGTCCGTCTGCCGCGGCGCGTCGCGGCGATCACGCCGAGCCAGCTGCCCAGCAGCGTCGCGATCAGCGTGCCGGTGCCGACCAGCAGCAGCGTCCACGGCAGCGCCGTCAGGATCTCGTTCCAGACCGGCTCGCGCGTGACCTGGCTGACGCCCATGTCGAGCGTCAGCATGTCCTTCGCGTAGTCGGCGAACTGGCCGAGCAGCGACTGGTCGAGCCCGTAGGCGGCGCGCAGCCTCTCGATCTCCTCCGGCGTCGCGCGCGGCAGCCGCGCGAGCTGGTTGAGCGGGTCGCCCATGACCCGGAAGAGGAAGAAGTTGAAGGCGAGCACGAAGACGAGCGTCAGCGCCGCCGCCGCCAGCTTGCGCGCCAGCCACCGCGCGCTCATCCCTGCTCGACCTCCAGCGGCTCCTCCGCCGCGCGGCGACGGCGGCGCCGCACGACCAGCACGAGCGCGCCGCCGACGAGCGCCACGACGACGACCGCGATCACGGCGCCGGAGCCGCCGCCGCCGTCATCGGACGCGGAGCCGGAGCCGCCGGCGCCGGCTGCAGCGCCGCTGCCCTCGCCGGCCGGCGCGAGCGTCAGCAGCGGCTCGTAGCTGGTCGCCGCGCAGAGCACGTCGCCGCCCGGCTGCGGGCAGGACAGCTCGACGTCCTCGATTCTGTCGCTGCGGTAGCCCTCCAGGATCGGGTCGACCGTGAGCACGAGGTACGGCAGGTCGCGCTGGAGGATGTCGATCATCCGCCCGACGATCTCGGCCCGTCCGACGGGGTCGAACTCGCGCAGCTGCTCGTCGTAGAGGCGGTCGTACTCGGGGTTGGAGTAGAAGGCGTCGGAGGAGGCGCCGATCGCCTCGGTCCGCAGCAGGTTCAGCAGCGTGCTCGGGTCGTAGGTGTCGCCGCCCCAGCCCCAGATGAAGGTGTCGAAGTCGGGCGCCGGCCTGCCGTCCTGCGAGCGCGCGGTGATCTCGGTGAGCCGGTCCGGGCTCATCTTGTCGACCTTGAACTCGACGCCGATCGCGCGCGCCATCTCGGCGACGAGGCCGGCCGCCTGCACCGCGTACGGCGACTCGGTGTGGACGGCGAGCTTGAACGACAGCGTCATCCCGTCCTTCTCGCGGACCCCGTCGGAGCCTCTGACCCAGCCGGCCGCGTCGAGCAGCGCGTTCGCTCTGTCGGGGTCGTACGGGTAGTCCTGGCCGGGGATTCTGAAGAAGGTCTTGTAGTACTCCGGCAGCAGGCCGTGGCCGACGAACGAGGTGCCGCGCGCGGCGATCTCGTTGATCCGCTCGCGGTCGATCGCGTACGCGATCGCCTGGCGCACGGTGCGGTCGCGGACGGCGGGATTGGCCGTCCCGTCCGGGCAGGTCTCCGGCGCGCAGAGGTTGAAGGCGAGCTGCGTGAAGCTCGGCGAAGGACCCGCGACGGTCTCGATCTCGGGCTGCTCGCCGAGCCGCTCGAACGAGGTCGACTGGATGTCGTGGACGTAGTCGACCTCGCCGAGCTGGAGCGCCCGCTCGGCCGCGTCGGCGGTCCCGTACTTGATGAACTGGATCCCGTCGAACTTCGGTCTCGCGCCGCGCCAGTGCGGGTTGGGGCGCATCTCGATGATCCGCCCGCGCACGAATCTGGTGACGACGAACGGGCCGGAGCCGACGAGCGGGATCGCCGGTCTGAAGGCGCCGAGAAGCTCTCTCGTCGAGTGTCTGCCCCAGACATGCTCGGGCAGGACGTAGACGGCGAGGCCGCCGACGATGCGCGCGTCCGGCGTTCTCGTCGTGATCACGACCGTCTCGTCGTCGGGCGTTCTGATCGACGCGATCGTCTCGGTGTAGGAGCTGAACAGCGCGCCCTCTCTGCCGAGCGACTCGAGCGAGTACTTCACGTCGGCGGAGGTGATCGGCGCGCCGTCGGACCATCTCGCGCCCTGCACGAGCTTGAACGTGACGGTCTTCTTGTCCGGCGAGACCGACCACTCGCGCGCGAGGCCCGGGGCCGGCGAGAGGTCTCTCGGGCTGTAGGCGACGAGCGTCTCCCAGTTGATCGCCCAGACGATGTAGTCCTCGCTGTCGAGGTCGACGAACGGGTTCAGCGTCTGCGGCGCCTGCGACCAGCCGATTCTCAAGACCTTCTCCGCGGCGTTGGCCGGCGTCGCCCAGAGGCAGACGACCAGCGCCACCAGCACCGTCAGACGCGCACGTGCGCTCATTGCGATCCCTCGTCGGTTGCGGCCTCGTCGGCGACGGCCTCGCGACAGGCGTCGATCGCCGCTCCGATCAGCTCCGGGCTCGCCTGCAGCGCGCCCAGCACCAGCTCCACGTGCAGCTCCGCGACCTCCTCCAGGCCGCGGCTCCCCGCCGGGTCGAACCACAGCGCGACCCCCGTGCACTGCAGCAGGATCGCGTAGGTCGCCACGCGCGCGTTGGAGCTGCGCAGCGAGCCGTCGCGGATCCCGTCGCGGATCGTCTCGGCGAAGCGCTGCTGGTAGACGTCGCGCTGCGCGATCAACCGCTGCCGCGGCGCGTCGGTGAGCGCGCGGATCTCCGAGTCGGTCACGAACGCGGCGCGCGCGTGCAGGCCGTGGAAGACGACGTGCTCGCGCACCAGCGCGGCGAGTCTGAGCGCCGGCCGCTCGTGGCGGTCGGCGGCGCGCACGACGGCCTCCGTCAGCAGCTCCATGAAGGTGTCCTGGAGGTGGACGAGGATCGCTTCCTTGCTCGCGTACCAGTGGTAGATCGCGGCCGGCTGGATGTCGACGGCGGCGGCGATCTCGCGCATCGTGGTGGCGTGGTAGCCGCGCTGGGAGAACAGCTCGATCGCGGCCTGCTCGATCGCCTCCAGCGTGTGCGCGCGCGCCGGCGAGGAGTCTGCCATGGTCATCCGACCCCCAGCAGCTCGCGCGTCTGCGCCGGCGTCGCGACCTCGCGGCCGAGCGTCCCGGCCAGCGCGACCGCCGCCTCGACGAGCGCGGCGTTCGACGGCGCCAGCACGCCGCGGCGCAGGTAGGCGACGTCCTCCAGCCCGGTGCGGATCCCGGGCGCGCCGTGCAGCAGCGCGAGCGCCAGCATCCGCTGGTGGTGGCGGCCGATGCAGGTCATCGTCCAGAAGGTCCCGGGCGGCAGCGGCCGCAGCATCGCGGCGAGCGCCTCCGGCGAGGCGTCGATCCCGCCCGGCACGCCGAAGACGAGGTTGATCCGCAGCGGCGCCGGCAGGATCCCCTCCTCCAGCCAGCGCACCGCGCTGATCACGTGGCCGACGTCGAACGCCTCGACCTCGAGCCCGATCCCCGCCTCGGTCGCGCGGGCGATGATCCCGCGTCCGGCCGGCGGCGGCGTGATGAAGGTCTCGTCGCCGAAGTTCATCGAGCCCGACTCGACGCCGGAGAGGTCGGGCCGCGCCGCCAGCCCGGTCGTGCGCTCGGCGATCGTCATGTCGTTGGCGCCGCCGGTCGAGACCATCGTCAGCAGGTCGCTGCCGGCGCGGATCCGCCGCACGACGTCCTCGAACAGCTCCGGCCGGCCCGACGGCGTGCCGTCGTCCTCGCGCACGTGCAGGTGCACGACGGTCGCGCCGGCCGCGGCCGAGGCGATGCTCTGCTCCGCGATCTCGGCCGTCGTGTACGGCAGGTTGGGGTTGTTCTCGCGCGTGACGTCGGCGCCGGTGACCGCGACGGTCACGACCACCGGTCTGCTGTTCCAGGCGGTGCTCATGCGATCGCCTCCATGTCGCGGGTGAACGCGGCGCGCTCCTCGTCGGAGATCAGCCGCGAGCGGCGCTGGGCGGGGTCCCACAGCACCAGGTCGAAGGTCCCGGTCACGAGCGTCGCGCCGGCCTCGTCGACCAGCCGCTCGCGCGTCGTCAGGCTGG
>DATIOB010000598.1:0-5027 GCA_035473605.1 Conexibacter sp. | reverse complement strand
CACACGGGACCTTTGTCGAGTGCTTCCATCCCGACCGCGACCCGATCTGGTGGAACCTCGTCGCCAACCGCCCGCAGCTGCGCGACGGGCGGCTGCAGCTGCACGACGCGCCGGGCCTGGGCTGGGAGCTGGACCTCGACTACGTCGCCCACCACCAGGTCTCGCAGCGCCGCAGCGACCTCGGCACCGACCACCGCGCGCCGGTCGGGCAGGTGGCGGCCGATGTCTGAGGTCGCACCCGGCATCCACCGGGTCGAGTTCCCCTTCGCCGATCGCCTCGCCAGCAGCTACGTGCTGGTCGGCAGCGAGGCGGTGCTCGTGGTCGACACGGGGGTCCGCTCGACGCCGACGGAGTGGATCGCGCCGTACCTGGAGCGGATCGGCGTCGCGCTCGAACGCGTCCGCTGGGTGATCGCCAGCCACGCCGACCTCGACCATCACGGCGGTCACGCGGCGATGCGGGCGCTGGCGCCCGGCGCCGTCTTCGCCTGCCACGAGGCCGATCGCGCGATGGTCGAGGACCCGCGCCGGCTCTTCGCCGATCGCTACGACGGCTTCCGCGCGCTGCACGGGATCGCGGAGCCTGCCACGACGCTCGACTGGTGCCTGGCCGAGGGCGAGGGGACGCCGACCGACCTCACGCTCGCCGGCGGCGAGTGGATCGCGCTCGGCGACGGCTGGCGCGTCGAGGTGCTCCACCTGCCCGGTCACTCGCGCGGCCACCTCGCGCTGCACGACCCGCGCAGCGGCGCGCTGATCGTCCAGGACGCCGTCCTCGGCGACGGCTTGCCCGGGGCCGACGGTGCGCTCGTGGCGCCGCCGACCTATCGCTGGGTCGAGGACTACCTCGCGACGATCGAGCAGCTCGAACGGCTGCGGCCGCAGCTGCTGCTGACCGCGCACTTCCCGCTCTTCGACGCCGAGGCCGGCGCTCGCTTCGTGGCGCTCAGCCGCGAGTACGCCGAGCGCACCGAGCAGGCGCTGCGCGAGCGGCTGGAGGCGAGCCCGGACGGTCTCACGACCGCTGAGCTGGTGACCGCGCTCGGGCCGCTCGCGGGGCCGTGGCCGGAGGCCGCGCGCGCCGGGATGGTCTTCCCGATCGCCGGCCACCTCGAGCGCCTCGCGGCGCAGGGGCTGGTCGAGCCGCCCGAGGGCGACGGCTCGCGCTGGCGTCCCCGAACCGACTGACGCACCCCACAGCAGAGACGACAGGAGGAGAGAGATGCACCACCGACAGCAGTACACGCCCGCGCGCCGCCTGCGCGCGACCGCGGTGGCGACGGCGCTCGCGCTCGTCGCGGCCGGCGGCCTCGCCGCGTGCGGCAGCTCCAGCGACGACGGCGGCGGCGCGAAGGCCGAGGACCTGAAGTTCGCCTACCTCGCCAAGCAGGCCGACGCGCCGTACTTCGTCGAGCAGCTCAACGCCGCGAAGGCGAAGGCGAAGGAGCTCGGGGTCGAGCTCACGACGCAGGACCTGCAGCTCGACACCGGCCTCGCGCTCGACTCGCTCGACACGGTCATCAGCCAGGGCAGCGACGGCGTCGTGATCGTCGTGCCCGACCAGCAGATCGGCCCGGCGGTGATGCGCAAGGCGCAGGCCGCGGGGATCCCGCTGATCGCCTCCGACGACGTGATCGAGGACTCCGACGGCAGACCGGCCCCGTACGTCGGGCTCGACAACGGCGCTGTCGGCGGGCAGGTCGGCAGAGCGATCTCCGACCTCTACGCCGCCGCACCCTGGAGAGACGATGTCGAGAAGGTCGGCATCGCCGCCGTCGAGCTGAGAACGCTCGACGTCTGCAACGAGCGCACCGAGGGCGCCAAGAGAGCGTTCTTCGAGGCGAACCCCGACTTCCCGGAGGGCAACGTCGTCTCCGTCCCCTACGACGGCTCGACGAACAAGGCGATCGACGCGATGACGACCGTCATCACCGCCAACTCCGACTACGAGCGCTGGCTGATCTGGTCGTGCAACGACGCCGGCGTGCAGGGCGCGGTGCGCGCGCTGGAGCGGGCCGACATCCGCGGCGGCGACGCGATCGGCGTCGGGCTCGACGGCTCGCTCGCCTGCGACGAGTTCAAGCGCGGCGAGTCGTCGTTCGCGGCGTCGATCTTCCTCGACCCGCGCAAGGAGGGCGAGACCTCCGTCCAGGAGCTGTACGACTTCCACGTCAGAGGCACGCCGATCCCGGAGCGGATCGACTTCCCGGGCACGCTGATCGACCGCGAGAACGTCGCCGACGTGGTCCCCGGCTGCAGATGAGCGCGCACGCGGCAGCCCCGCCGGCCACCGTCAGGATCGCGCTCGGGGGCATCTCGAAGGGCTTCGAGAACGTGCAGGCGCTGTCCGCGGTCGAGCTGGAGATCCGCGGCGGCGAGGTGCTCGCGCTCGTCGGCGAGAACGGCGCCGGCAAGTCGACGCTGCTGCGGATCCTCAACGGCGACTACCAGCCCGATGCCGGCACGCTCGCGATCGACGGCGAGGCGGTCACCTTCGACCGCCCCGCCGACGCGCACGCGGCCGGCATCCGGGTGATCTACCAGGAGCCGGAGATCGTGCCGTTCACGAGCGTCGCGGAGAACCTCTTCGTCGGCGAGCTGCCGCGTCGCGTCGGCCGCTTCGTCGACGGCCGCGCGCTGCGCCGCTCGGCGCGCGAGCAGATCGCCGCGTACGGCTTCGAGGACGTGCTCGACGCCGACGCCGAGGGCGCCGGCCTCAGCTCCTCGCAGCGTCAGCTCGTCGAGATCCTGCGCGCGGTCAAGGGCAGCGCGCGGATGATCGCCTTCGACGAGCCGACCTCCTCGCTGACCGAGACGGAGGCCGAGCGGCTGTTCGAGATCATCGAGCGGCTGCGGCGCGACGGCGTCGCCGTCGTCTACGTCTCGCACCGGCTGCACGAGGTGCTGCGGCTGGCCGACCGGATCGCCGTGCTGCGCGACGGCAGGCTCGTCGACACGCGCCCCGCCGAGGGCACGACCGCCGCCGAGGTGATGCGCCTGATGGTCGGGCGCAACGTCAGCCAGGTCTTCCCGCACGCGCGCAGGACGCGGGAGCGGGTGGCGCTGCGCGCCGAGCGCATCAGCACCGACTGGCTCAGAGAGGTCTCGCTGGAGCTGCGCGCCGGCGAGGTCGTCGGCGTCGCCGGGCTCGTCGGCGCCGGCCGTTCGGAGCTGGCGAAGGCGCTCTTCGGCGACGTCCCGCTGCGCGGCGGCACGCTCGAGCTGGATGGCAGACCGCTGCGCCTGCGCTCGCCCGCCGACGCGATCGCAGCGGGCATCGGCTACGCGCCCGAGAACCGCAAGGACGAGGCGCTGGTGCTGATGCGCAGCCTGCGCGAGAACATCAGCCTCGCCTCGCTCGACCGCCTGCGCCGCGCGCGGTTCGTGCGCGGCGGCGCCGAGCGCCGCCTGATCGGCGAGCTGATCGAGCGGCTGGAGATCAAGACCCCGTCGGCCGAGCAGGAGGTCTCCAAGCTCAGCGGCGGCAACCAGCAGAAGGGCGTGCTCGCGCGCTGGCTGGCGCGCGGCCCCAGCGTGCTGCTGCTCGACGAGCCGACGCGCGGCATCGACGTCGGCGCCAAGGCGGAGATCTACCGCCTGATCGACACGCTCGCGGCGGAGGGGATGGCGGTCCTCTTCATCTCCTCCGAGCTGCCCGAGGTGATCGGCGCGAGCGACCGCGTCGTCGTGATGGAGGGCGGCCGGATCACCGGCGAGCTGTCCGCCGACGAGGCGACCGAGGAACGCATCATCGCGCTGGCGATGCCGCGCGGCAACGAGAACGATGGCCAGGAGAGAGGGACATGAACACCGCTGTGAGCAGCCGCCCGCCGTCCGCGGGCTCCACCGGCGTCGCGCGGCGCGCCGCCGCCGCACGCGACGCCTTCGGCGCGCAGAACATCAGCCTGCTGATCGCGCTGGCGCTGCTGGTGGCGGTGATCGGCTCCCAGAACCAGGACTTCTTCCGCACCAGCAACCTCATCAACATCGGCGTCGCGATCTCGGTGCTGGGGGTCGTCTCGATCGTGATGACGGTCGTGATCGTCTCCGGCGGGCTCGACATCTCGGTCGGCTCGACCGCCGGGCTCGCGTCGGTCGCGGCGGCAGGTGCGCTGACCGCCGTCGACAGCGCCGCCTTCGGGATCGCGGCCGGGGTCGCGATCGGCGCCGTCGCCGGCGCGGTCAACGGCCTGATCATCACGTTCGGGCGCGTCAACCCCGTGATCGCGACGCTCGCGACGTACTCCGCCTATCGCGGCGTCGCCTTCGCGCTGACCGACGGCAAGGCGGTCGCGGTCGACAACGACACCTTCATCGCGCTCGGCTCCGATCGCATCTGGGGGATCCCGTACCCGGTGATCGTGCTGGTGCTGGTCGCGATCGGCTTCTTCGTCTTCCTGCGCTACACCGACATCGGCCGCAACGTCTACGCGATCGGCGGCAACGCGGTCGCCTCGCGCCTGGCCGGCATCTCGCTGACGAAGTACCGGCTCGGGATCTACACGCTCAGCGGAGCGGTCGCGGGGCTCGCCGGCGTGCTGCTGACGGCCAAGACGCTCGCGGGCGAGCCGTCGGCCGGCACGCAGGGGCTGGAGCTGGAGGCGATCACCGCCGCGCTGCTCGGCGGCTGCGCGCTCGCGGGCGGCAAGGGCACGATCGTCGGCGCGCTGCTCGGCGTGACGATCATCGGCGTGCTCGACAACGGCCTGATCCTGCTCAACGTGCCGTCCTTCTACCAGCTGATCGCGAAGGGCGCCCTGCTGGTGCTGGCCGTGATGATCCAGGAGTGGCGGACCGGCCGCGTGCGCGGGGCGCTCGCATGAACCGCTTCGCCGGCAAGGCCGTGATCGTGACCGGGGCGGCGAACGGGATCGGCGCGGCGACGGCGGCCCGCTTCGCCGCGGAAGGGGCCGCGGTCGTCGTCGCGGACGTCGACGTGGCCGCGGGCGAGGCGGTCGCGCGGCGGATCGGCGCGACCTTCCAGCGCTGCGACGTCGCCTCGCTGGAGCAGTGGCGCGAGCTTGCCG
>DATIOB010000597.1:0-9033 GCA_035473605.1 Conexibacter sp. | reverse complement strand
GCGCATCGCCTCGCGGAGGGCCGGTCAGCGATGCCTGTAGACGATGCGCGCCCGATCGAGGTCGTACGGCGAGAGCTCGACCCGGACCCGATCTCCCGGCAGGATGCGGATCCGGAAGCGGCGCATCTTGCCGGCCACGTGGCCGAGGACCAGATGGCCGTTGTCGAGTCTCACGCGAAACATTGCGTTCGGCAGGGCCTCGATGACCTCGCCTTCGAGCTCGACCTTTTCTTCCTTCGACAAACCGTGTCCTATCTGGCGGTTGGATGGATGTGGGCACGCACACGAAGCGCACGTGCGCCGACAGACGAACGGTACCAGCCTGCGCCGGACCCGGCGAGGGGAGAGGAGTCGCGAGCAGCGCCGAAGCGGCGCGGAGGCGGCGCGTCAGTTGCCGGGAGCGGCGGCGCCGCCGCCCTCGGTGTCGCCCGATATGTCGGGCTCGCCCTGCGGCGGACGGGCGTAGGCGCCGGGGTCGGGGTTGCCGGTCGTGCCGTCGGTCGCGCCGGTGGTGCCGTCGTCGGTGCCCGTCGTGCCGTCCGTCGTCCCGTCGTCGGTCGTGCCGTCGTCACTGCCGTCGTACGAGTAGTCGTCGTCGTCATCGGAGCCGGTGGAGGCGTATCTGCCGAAGAACGGCTCCGACTCGAACGTCCCGCCCTCGGCCCAGTCGGCGCCGCAGTAGCCGTCGGAGGCGACCGCCATGTACTCGTGCCAGATCGGCGCCGGGAAGGTGCCGCCCTGGACCGACATGCCGTGGACGACCATCGGCGTCGGGGTCTTGTAGCCCATCCACACGGCGGTCGAGAGCTTCGGCGTGAAGCCGACGAACCAGGCGTCCTTGATGTCTGAGGTGGTGCCGGTCTTGCCGGCGGCGGGGCAGCCGTAGCTGGCGCTGACGCCCGTGCCGGACTGGACGTTCTGCTCCAGGACCTTGCGCGCCATCTCGGCCTGCGCTGGCGTGAAGGTGCGCTTGCTTCTCGTTCTGCTGAGGTCCTGGACCTGGCCGTCGCGCAGCTTCACTCTCGTGAAGATCGTCGGGGTGCGGCGGATGCCGCCGTTGGCGATCGTCGCGTAGGCGTTGGCCATCTCCAGCACGGTGACGCCGTTGGTGAGGCCGCCGAGGCCCTCGGCCGGGTAGGCGTCCAGTCTCGACGTGACGCCCATGTCGTAGGCGGCCTGGCGGACCGCCTCGGGCGTGACGTCGGCGTCGAGCTGCGCGTAGACGGTGTTGTCCGAGCTGAGCGTGGCGCGCGTGATGCTCATGCTGCCGCTGTAGCTGTGGCCGAAGGTCGCGACCTCGTACGTCGGATCGCTCGCGAGCCAGCCGGGCTCGAGCTTCTTCGACGTGTAGTAGGTCGTGTCCGGGTTGATGCCCTTGCGCAGCGCGGCCATCAGCACCATCGTCTTGAAGGTCGAGCCGGGCTGGCGCTGCGCGGTCGCGGCGTAGTTGTAGTTCGTCTTGCCGTCCTTCTCGTCGCCGTAGACGGCGGAGGAGGCCATCGCGAGGATGTGGCCGTTGGCCGGGTCGATCGTCGCGATCGCGGCCGGCGGGTCGGCCGGGTCGTAGAGGACGCTTCTGATCGCCGCGCGCGCGGCCTCCTGGCGTCTGAGGTCGATCGTCGTGTAGACCCTCAGGCCGCCGGCTCGCAGCACGTCGTTGCCGTACTTGGCGATCAGCTGCTCTCTGACGTAGTCGAAGACGAACGGCTCCTTGCGCTGCTGGTAGAAGGCGTTGGACTTCACGCCCAGCGGCGCGGCGGTCGCCTCGTCGGCCTCGGCCTGCGTGACGTATCTCGAGTCGACCATCGCGCGCAGCACGGCGGCGCGGCGCTTCTTCGCCCCTCTCGGGTTCGAGAAGGGGTTGTAGTCGCTCGGCGCCTGCGGCAGGCCGGCGAGCAGCGCCGACTCGGCGAGGTTCAGCTTCGAGACGTCCTTGTCGAACAGCACGCGCGCCGACGCCTGCACGCCGACGGACTCCTGCCCGCCGACCGTCGTGTACGGCACGTTGTTCAGGTACGAGACGAGGATCCACTCCTTCGAGTGCTGCTTCTCGAGCTCGTCCGCGAGCTTCGCCTCGCGGATCTTGCGGGTGATGTCTTTTCTGTATCTGTTCGCCGTTATGTACAGGTTGCGGACGAGCTGCATCGTCAGCGTCGAGCCGCCCTGCGAGGCGCGGTCCTCGGTCACGTTCTTGACCGCGGCGCGCACGACGCCGACGTAGTCGACGCCTCTGTGCTTGTAGAAGCGCTTGTCCTCGATCGCGACGGTCGCGCGCTTGAGCAGCAGCGGGATCCGCTTGCCGTCGACCGGCGTGCGCAGCGTGTCGCCGCCGGCGATGAAGCCGAGGCGGGTGCCGTCGGCGGCGTAGACGGTCGAGATCGCGCCGGCCGGCTTGGGGCGGATCTGCTCGATGTCGGGCGTGTCGTCGACGACGCCCATCACCCAGGTCGCGCCGACGACGCCGGCGCCGATGCCGCCGAGCAGCAACAACGCCACGATGGCGAAGACAGCGCGCCGCACGGGGCGGCCGCGATTGCGCTTGCGGCGCTTCTGTCGCTCTCGACGACTCACGGTCTAAAGGCTGGCGGGACGTCGCGGGGCTGCGACGTCAGTCCGAAGAGGATAGCCAGACGCGGGTTTCGCCCAGGTAAGGCGAGTCTCCTTCACGGCGCAGGCGCGCTTGCAAGCAGCCCGTGCGTGCGCAGGGCACGCAACGCGTCCGCGCGCAGCTGCGCGGCGTCCAGCGGCCGCTCGCGCGGCGGCACCGTGCCGCGCGCCAGCGTGTAGCGGACGCCCTCGACGCTGATCTCGGCAACGCGCGCCACCGGCGGCCCTTCGAGCGTCGCGAAGGCGGCGAGGACGGCGTCGGCGTCCAGCTCCAGCGGCAGCCACAGCTCGACCTCGAGCGCGACCAGCGGGTCGACGATCGTGTCGTTGCGCAGCACGCCGGAGGCGAGCCGCTCGTTCGGGATGAAGAGGCGGTGGCCGTCGGCGCCGCGCACGACGGTGTAGTTGAGCCGCACGTCCTCGACCGTCCCGCTCTCGTCCTCGATCGTGACGGTGTCGCCGATCCGCAGCGGCTGGGCGATCGTCAGCATCACGCCGGCGATCAGGTTGGCCAGCGTCTGCCGCGCCGCGAAACCGACGACGGCCGCCAGCAAGGCGCTTGAGGCAAGCACCGTCGTCGCGATCCGGTTGAGGCCGTCGAACTGCGCGATCGCGGTCATCACGCCGATCACGAGGATCACGAGCGTCGTGAGGCGGCGCAGGAAGCGCATCCGCGTATCGACGGCGGCCGTCAGGTCGTCGCGCATGACCGCTTCGGCTATCCGCTGGCCGCGGTGCAGGATCGCCCTGTCGACGAGCCATGCCAGCAGCGCCGCGACGATGATCGCGAGCGCGGCGCCGAGCCATCTGTGCTCGTCGAAGAAGCCTGGCTCCGCCGCTGCGACGAGCGGGATGACAACATCGGCGACGACCATGGACCGCGAGCGTACTGGCAGCATCGGCGAGGCGTGGCGCGTCTTCTGGACGTCGCGCGCCGTCGTCTGGGGCGCCGGGCTGCTCGGGCTGCTGTGGCTCGGCCAGGCGCCGGGCGCCGAGCAGTTCGACCCCGGCGGGCTGACGCGGCCGTTCTCGCCGTTCGCCGATCTGCTCGTCGGGCCGGGCGCCCGCTGGGATGCCGTCTGGTACCTGTCGATCGCGCAGGAGGGCTACGCCGACACGGCCGACGGCGCGAAGGCCGCCTTCTACCCGCTCTATCCGCTGCTGGTGAAGGTGCTGGGGTGGGTCGTCGGCGCGCCGCTGGTCGCCGGGCTGCTCGTCTCGTTCGGCTGCTTCTTCGGCGCGCTGGTGCTGCTGCACAAGCTCGCGACGCTCGAGCTCGGCGCGCGCGACGCGCGCTCGACGCTGCTGCTGACGGCCTTCTTCCCGACGGCCTTCTTCTTCTCCGCGGTCTACGCCGAGTCGCTCTTCCTGCTGCTGTCGGTCGGCGCGGTGCTGGCGGCGCGGCAGGGGCGGTGGGCGTGGGTCGGCGTCGCCGGCGGGCTCGCCGCGCTGACGCGCAACAGCGGCGCCGTGCTGCTGCTGCCGCTGCTGCTGATCTACCTCTACGGACCGCGCGAGGACCGGCCGCCGCTGCCCGGGCCGCGCGCCTGGTGGAAGCCGCGCTACATGCCGGCGCCGTCGATCCTCTGGCTGGCGCTGATCCCGGCCGCGCTCGCCGGCTTCCTGCTCTACTGCGGCGTCGTGCTCGACGACCTCTTCGCGCCGTTCTCGGCGCAGGGGCTGTGGGGCCGCCACCTCGTGCCGCTCGGTGGGATCTGGGAGGGCGCGCGGGCCGCCTGGCTCGGCTTCCGGCAGCTCGTCCACGGCACCGCGACGCCGGTCTACTTCACCGACGCGGGCGGCGATCCGTTCCCGACCGCCGGCCAGAACCTGATGCTGTTCGCCTTTCTCGTCTTCGCGCTGGTCGCGCTCGTCGGCGTGCTGCGGCGGCTGCCGTTCGCCTACGGCGCCTACACGCTGGTCGCGCTGGTGCTGACGCTCTCCTACCCGGTCGCCGCGCAGCCGCTGATGTCGCTGCCGCGCTTCCTGCTGGTGCTGTTCCCGCTGCAGATGTGGCTGGCGCGCTGGCTCGGCGCGCGCGGCGACGGCGCGGTCGAGCGCGGCGTCGCCGTCAGCGCGGTGCTGCTCGGCCTGCTGACGGCGCAGTTCGCCCGCTGGGGCTTCGTGGCATGACCGGTCCGACGCCTCCGCAGGCGTGGCTGCTGGACGCGCTCGGGACGCTCTTGGAGCTGGAGCCGCCGGTCGAGCCGTTGCGGCGCGAGCTGGCGGAGCGCTTCGGCGTCGAGCTGAGCGCGGCCGAGGCGGGGGCGGCGATGAAGGCCGAGATCCGTTACTACCGCGCCAACCACGACATCGCCGCCGACCGCGACTCGCTCGCGCGGCTGCGGCGCGGCGCGGCGAGCGCGCTGCGCGACGCGCTGCCGCCGGCCGCCGCCGCGATCGAGCTGGGCGCGCTGACGGAGGCGCTGCTGGCGGCGCTGCGCTTCCGGCCCTTCCCGGAGGTTCCGGAGGTGCTGCGGCGGGCGCGCGCGGCGGGGATCGCGCTCGTCGTCGTCTCCAACTGGGACCTCTCGCTGCACGACGCGCTGCAGCAGACCGGGCTGGCGCCGCTGCTCGACGGCGTGCTGACCTCGGCGGAGGTCGGCAGCGCCAAGCCGGACGGCGAGATCTTCGCCCGCGGGCTGGCGCTCGCCGGGGTCGAGGCGGCCGCCGCGCTGCACGTCGGCGACGACCTCGACGCGGACGTCGGCGGCGCGCGCGCCGCCGGGATCGACGTGCGGCTCGTGCTGCGCGACGGCAGCGTCCCGCCGGCCGGCGTCGCGACCGTGCGCTCGCTGCGCGAGCTGCCGGGGATCGCGGCTGCGTAATCTCTCGGATGTGAGCAGCGCCCCGCCCCCCCGCTTCATCGCGCCGCAGTCGCACGAGCCTGTCGCGCCGGAGCGCGAGACGGCATGGAAGCCGTGGACGGCCTTCGCCGCGCTGGTCGCGGGCTTCTTCGCCGCCTTCGCCGGCCAGCTCGTGATCGCCGCGGTCGCGACCCTCTTCGGCGCGACGATCGAGGACCCGCCGCCGGCGGTGCTGATCCTCTCGACGCTGTTCCAGGACTTCGCCTTCATCGGCGCCGCGATCTTCTTCGCGCGCTCCGTCGGCCCCGTCATGCCGAGCCAGTTCGGGCTGCGCAAGACGCCGCTGTGGCCGGCGATCGGGGCGGCGCTGGCGACGATGGTCGCCTTCTACTTCCTCAGCGCCGTCTGGGCCGCGATCATCGACACCGGCGCGACCGACGAGCTGCCCGACTCGCTCGGCGTCGAGGAGAGCACCTACGCGCTGATCGGCGTCTGCGTCCTCGTGACCGTCGTCGCGCCGCTGGCGGAGGAGTTCCTCTTCCGCGGCTACATGTTCGGCGCGCTCAGAAACTGGCGCGGCGTGTGGCCGGCGGCGATCATCACCGGCGTGATCTTCGGCGGCATCCACGCCGCCGGGACCGACGCCGAGTTCCTGCCGCCGCTGATGCTGCTCGGCTTCCTGCTCTGTCTGCTGCGCTGGCGAACCGGCTCGCTGCTGCCGTGCATCGCCCTCCATGCGGTCAACAACTCGATCGCGTTCGGCGTCACCGCCGCCGACTGGGACGCGTGGGCGATCGTGCTGCTGGTGGTCGGATCGGTCAGCGCCTGCATGGCGATCTGCTGGCCGTTCGTCGGTCGTCGATCTGACCGCGCGATCGGCGCGGCGACGTGACATCGCATCCCTCATCTAGGATTGTCCGCCAATGACCGGTCGCACCGCAATTTCCGCCTTCGCCGCGACGCTTGCGATCGCCGCGACTCCGGCCGCCGCGTTCGCCCAGGACGCGCCCGCCGAGCCTGCCGTCGTCGATCCCGCCGTCGCCGCAGCGGCCGCTCCCAGAGCCGGCACCGAGGTGCCGCCGACGGCCACCACGCCGACCACGCCCACGCCGCCGCCGGCGAGAGCGCCGCCGACGAGAACGCCGACGAGAAGAGCGGTGCGCAGAGCGAGAGCCAGAATCGGCGCCGCGTTCGAGAGCGGTGTCTACCGCGTCGGCTCCTCGACGCTGACGGTGCCCGGCAGAGTCGTGCACATCACCGGCCGGATCGTGCCGTACGTGCCGAGACAGAAGGTCAGAGTGCGCATCTGGCTCGGCGGCAGACTCGCCAAGCAGGTGACGGTCACGCCGAAGCCGACGAAGACCAAGCAGACCGCGACCTTCCGCGCGAAGTTCACCGCCGGCAAGCTCGGCGACGTCAGAGTCTTCGCCGTCCACGAGCAGACGCCCGAGCAGGCGGCCGCCCAGTCGAAGGCCGCCGCGGTCGACGTCGTCGCGCCCTTGGCCGGCTTCGGCACCGACAGCCCGTTCGTCGCGCTGCTGCAGCAGAAGCTGGCCGACCTCGGCTACGCCGTCCCGCGCACCGGCGTCTACGACGCCGGCACCGGCGACGCTGTCGAGGCGTACCGCAAGGTGCTCGGCTCGGCGCGTCTGAAGACGATCGACGGCGCCGTCGTCGACAAGCTGCTGCGCGGCCAGGGCGGCTACAAGGTGCGCTACCCGGACCACGGCCGCCACGTCGAGGCCAACCTCAGCCAGCAGGTGCTCGCGCTGATCGAGAACGGCAGAGTGCTGCGCGCCTACACGACCAGCTCCGGCGCCTCCGTCACGCCGACCGTGCTCGGCAACTACCGCTTCTACTGGAAGCAGCCGGGCGTGAACAACAGAGGCATGGTCCACTCCAGCTACTTCATCCGCGGCTACGCCATCCACGGCTACCCCTCGGTCCCGACCTACCCCGCCAGCCACGGCTGCCTGCGGGTCCCGATCCGCGTCGCGCTCGACATCTACAACTGGGTGCAGCTCGGCGATCAGATCGACGTCTACTACTGAGCCCGGTGGCGCTCGTCGAGCCCCCGTACGGCGTTGACGAGGCGCGCGAGCGCCTCGTCGCCGCACTGCGCCAGGAGGCGCTGGTGCTCGGCGAGGTCGTGCTCACCAGCGGTGCGACCGCGCAGTACCTCGTCGACGTCAAGCGCGCGGTGCTGCTGCCGGAGGGCTTCATCGCCGCCGGCGTCCTGATCGCCGAGCAGGCGCGCGCGCTCGGCGCGACCGCGGTCGGCGGCCTCACGATGGGGGCCGACCCGCTCGCCTGTGCGGCGCTCGCCGGCGGCGCCGACGTGAAGGCCTTCTTCGTCCGCAAGGAGACGAAGGCGCACGGCCTCAGCCGCCGCATCGAGGGTCCGCTGCTGACCGCCGGCGACCGCTGCCTGATCGTCGAGGACGTCGTCACGACCGGCGGCTCGACCGTCAAGGCGATCGAGGCGGTGCGCGCCGAGGGTCACGAGATCTGCGGCGTCGTGGCGATCTGCGACCGGCTCGCGGGCGGCGCCGCCGCGATCGAGCAGGCCGCGCAGGCGCCCTACGTCGCGCTCAGCACGATCGACGACGTCTACCCGGGCCGGCCGGACAAGTAGGGAATCGCCCGGCGTCGCCTGACCAGGCGGCGAAGCGTGGTGCGCCTACGACGCCCTTTCGGCATGGACGGTGTCGACGATCCTGTCGACGACGCGTCGTGCCGGCGACTGCGGCGACTGCGCGCTGCGGAAGGCGAGCAGCGTGAAGGTCGCGTCGCCTCTGCGCTGCAGCGCGACGAGCGTGATCGCCTGCTCGACCCCGGTCTCGGCGTAGGTGCCGGTCGCGGTCGCCAGCGCACCGGGGTAGGGCGCGGTCCGCACCGGGCGCGACGGTGAGGAGCGCAGTCTTCTGTAGCCCCTCAGGCTCTCGATCGCCTCGTGCGCATAGGCGCTCGGCGCCGCGACTCTGCCGGGCGTGCTGCGGTCGGCGCCGACCGCGATCGCAAGCGTGCGGTCGCGCGAGCGCAGCACCAGCGTGCCGCCGCTGCGTCTCGCCGCCCAGCCGGGCGGGAGCCCGACGCTGAAGCCGCCCTCTCTGTCGCGCACGCGGCGCCAGCCGTCCGGGAGCGGGGGCGTCGCCCCGGCCGGCGCCAGCGGCACCTCGGCGGCCTCCCCCGGGACCGTCGTCGTGACCGTGCGCGCGGCGCCCTCGTCGCCGAGGCCGCCGAACGCCTTCACCGTCGCGACGCCGGCTGACAGTGCACAGACCGTCAGCAGCACGACGCGTCGCCCCGTCCTGGACATCCCCTCAGCCTAGTGCAGCGACCGGTGGGGAACTCCCGTGCCGGCACCCTCCAGCTCCTCGGCGGCGACCTCCTGCGCCGCCGCACGGACGGCGGCGCGCGCCTCGTCGCCGTCGAGTCCGAGGCCGCGCAGCAGGTCGACCGCGGTCGAGCGGACCTGCCCGACGAGCACGCTGACGGACATGTTGCCGGTCCGCTCCAGCACCAGCGTCGCGCGCGCCGCGGCGCGCAGCGCGGCGGCGCGCGGCGCCTTCGCGGCGCGGCCGTGCGGGTCGGCGAGCGCGGCGTCGAAGCCGCGCAC